>JAGQTR010000266.1 GCA_020438915.1 Mycobacterium sp. | reverse complement strand
GGGTCAGATCGACTTCCTCGGCGGTGACCAGCTTGACCGGACGGGCTAGTTGAGTCGGCGCGGTGCGCCCGCGCAACTCGACGGTCTCGGCGACGTCCCAGCACAGCGCTTCGGAGTCCAGCGCGTCGCGGACCGCGATCGCCGATGCCAGGACGTGTCCCTCCTCCAGCTTGGCCAGCTCGGTCAGCCGCGCGGCCTCGTTCACCGGATCGCCGATGACGGTGTACTCGAACCGGGCCTGGGCGCCGATGTGGCCGGCGATCGCCCGGCCGGCGGACACACCGATACCGAACTCGGTTTCCCCGAGCACCTCGATGAGCTCGTCGTGGAGTTCACGGGACGCAGCCAGCGCCGCACCGGAAGCGTCGGGGTGTTCGATCGGTGCCCCGAAGATGGCCAGCGCGGCATCGCCCTGGAACTTGTTGACGAATCCGCCGTGCCGGTTGACCGTGTCGACGACCACGCGGAAGAAGTCATTGAGCAGGCTCACCACCTCGGCGGCCGGCCGGGTCGCGGCCAGCTGAGTCGAACCGACCAGGTCGACGAACAACACGGCTACTTCCCGCTCTTGACCGCCGAGTTCGGTGCCTCGTTCCAGTGCCCGGCGCGCGACGTCCTCGCCGACGTAGCGACCGAACAGGTCCCGTAGCCGCTGTCGTTCAGCCAGATCGCGCACCATGTCGTTGAACCCGGCCTGCAGCAGCCCGAGCTCGCTGGCGTCGTAAATCTGCATGTGAGCGTTGTAGTTGCCGCGCTGCACCTCACTGAGCGCCCAGCGCAGTTGGCGCAACGGGTCAGCGATGGACAGTGCGACCAACGCGGTGCCCGCCAGCCCGATCACCAGCGCAGCGACAGCCAGCAGCAGCAGGGTGGTGGTGAGCTGTTCGGCGGATGCGGTGAGGATCGCGAACTTACTGGCCACCAGTGCGAGCACGATCGCCAGCACGGGAACCCCGGTCGACAACACCCAGGTCAGTACCTGGCGCAGGATCACCCCCGCCGCGCGAAAGTTCTCCGGCACGCCGCCGCGCAGCGCGGCAACGGCTACCGGCCGAAGGACGCGTTCGGACTGCAGATACCCGATGATCGAGGTGGCCGTGGCACCCAACAACGTGGCGACGGCGACCACCGGCGCGGACTTGCTGGCCACCGGCCAACTGGCGACGATGAAAACCACCGACCCCAGCAGCCAGTTGGCGGCGCTGATCACCGAGCGGTAGAACGGCATCTTCAGCGCCCGGATGCGGGCCACTTCGGTGTCGGCCGGGTCGCGGTCGCCGAGCAGCATGTCGCGGCGCTGCCAACGCATCACGGGGATGAGCATTCGCAGGGTCACATACGAGGCGAAGGTGAACGACACGAACAGGTAGACCAGGAAGACCGTCAGGTTCTTGGCGGGTAAATCCTGTAGCTGGATGCGGTCCTCGGGTGGCAGCCCGAAGCGCAGGAAGCCCAGGACCAGGAGCGCACCGATGATGTCGGCCTGCAGCATGCCCAGCGTGAACACCGGCCATGGGGTGCGCGCTACCCAGCGGACGAATGCGCTGATTCGTCCGGTCTCGGTCGCTGCACCTGCCATGGGTTTACCGTATCGGGCTGGACCGATGGTGCGGGAGCGTCTGGGGCGGACGTGTCGGTTCGCAGCACTACTGTTTATGGCGATGGCAGGTGTTTTTTCGTCTCTGGTGGGCCAGGCCACGGTGGAGGCCGAGTTGAGCGCTGCAGCGCGAGCGGCCCGAGGTGATTCGGCTCACTCCCGGGGGCCGGGTGAGACGATGGCCGCAATCGGCTCGATGTCCCACGCGTGGCTGATCACTGGGCCGCCGGGTTCGGGCCGGTCGGTGGCCGCGCTGTGTTTCGCCGCCGCGCTGCAGTGCACCTCGGACGGGCCGCCGGGATGTGGCCGGTGCCGGGCCTGCATCACCACGATGGCGGGGACGCACGCCGATGTCCGGCGGACCATCCCGGAGGGGCTGTCCATCGGGGTCGACGAGATGCGGGCCATCGTGCAGATCGCCTCGCGGCGCCCCGGTACCGGTCGCTGGCAGATCGTGGTGATCGAGGACGCCGATCGTCTCACCGAGCGCGCGGCCAACGCGCTGCTGAAGGTGGTTGAGGAGCCGCCGCCCTCGACGGTGTTCCTGCTGTGTGCGCCGTCGGTGGACCCGGAGGACATCGCGGTGACGCTGCGGTCGCGCTGTCGGCACGTCGCCCTGGTCACCCCGTCGGCCGCGGCCATCGCGCAGGTGCTCACCGACGCCGACGGAATCGACGCCGGCCAGGCGACCTGGGCGGCGTCGGTCAGCGGGGGCCACGTCGGCCGCGCCCGTCGGCTCGCCACCGATCCGGACGCGCGGGCCCGGCGCACGCAGGCGCTCGGCCTGGCCCGGGATGCCGCCACACCGTCGCGGACCTACGCCGCCGCCGAGGAACTCGTGGCCACCGCGGAAGCCGAGGCCAAGGCGCTGACCGAGGGCCGCAACGAGGTCGAGACCGAAGAGCTGCGCACCGCCCTGGGGGCGGGTGGCACCGGCAAGGGCACGGCGGGCGCCCTGCGCGGCGCCACCGGGGCCATCAAGGACCTGGAGAAACGGCAGAAGTCCCGCCAGACCAGGGCGTCGCGGGACGCGCTCGACCGCGCCCTGATCGACCTCGCGACGCATTTCCGGGACGCCCTGCTGCTGTCCAGCGGGGCGGATCAGGTGACGCTGAACCATCCCGACATGTCCGATCGGGCCGGCGCGCTGGCCGACCACGCCTCCCCGGAACGCCTGCTGCGCTGCATCGAGGCCGTGCTGCAGTGTCGTGAGGCGCTGGCCATCAACGTCAAGCCGAAGTTCGCCGTCGACGCCATGGTCGCCACCATCGGTCAATCCCTGCGCACCTGACGTCCCTGTGGTTTCGCCGCGTTTGGGCGGGTCGGCGCGCCTGCCGTAGACTCTGCTGCGCCCGGCCAGGCCGGGCACGCCGCCTTAGCTCAGTCGGTAGAGCGTCTCACTCGTAATGAGAAGGTCGGGGGTTCGATTCCCCCAGGCGGCTCCGGTGTGATGTCGCAGGACATCGGCATACCCGAACCGCTGTGCAGGGTTCGGATATTTCTTTTTTCGGATACCCGTAGATACGGGGAATACCTGCATGGCCCCCGAGCGATGAACCTTTTGAGGCCTCGAAGCAGTACAGCGGAGAGATCTGAGAGGTAGTGAAAATGTCCAAGTTGATTGCAGCAGTAGTGATTTCCGCAGCAGCGCTGGCCGGAGCGGCTCCGGCAGTGGCCGCGGGTCCCCCGCGGTGCAACACGATCACCGCGCTGAACGCCATGACGTGCCCGCCCGTGAACGGAAACACCGGTAACCGGTAATTCCGTTCTGACGGGGCGGAGCTACGGCCCGGTCGGACCGGTTTCGGCCGGCCGGGCCGTCATGGCCGCCCGGATGATCTCGAAATCGGCGTCGTCGATGGTGAACAGGCCGAATCGGAAGCGGAACCCCCAGCGCTGCTTGTCGGTGATGAAACCGAGTCGGTCGATGAGCGGCCGGATCGGTGTCTCCGCGCAGTCGACGAACTCAACGTTCCGGCGGTACGGATGAAAGTCCGTGGTGACCTCGACCTGGTGCGGTTCATCGTCGGTTACCCGGCCCAACGCCGTGAACGCTTGCAGCGCAGCGCCTTTCGGATAGTCGGTGCGCGGTGAATAGAACGCGATCCAGTCGCCGCGGCGCAGCCGGCGAAGGGCGTCCGGCTTGCCGTGGTTGGCCTGGGTGAACCCGCCGGAGACGCCACGCAGCACATGCTCGCGGCTGACGGTGTTGATCCATGTGGTCATGGCCCCACGGTAGGACCGGGGTGTGACAGCCGAACGGCTACAGTTCGTGGTCCTTGGACAGCGCCCGCACAGCCGCCGCCTTGGCGGCGTTGGCGGCGGGGAACCCCGCATAGCCGGTGGCGTGGTAGATCACCTCGGCCAGTTCGTCCTCGGTCAGCCCGTTCTGCAACGCGATGCGGAAATGGGATTCCATCTCCTGTTCGGCCCCGAGCGCGATCAGGATGCCGAGGGTCACCAGGCTTCGGTCGCGCCGGGCCAGCCCCTCGCGGGACCACAACCGCCCGAAGATGCCCTCGATCCCGATCTCCATCAATTCGGAGGCGAATCCACTGCCGAAGCTGACCTTCTCGTTGGGCACGTGGTCGGGGAGGGTGCCCGGCAGCATCTCCCGGAACACGTCGAGGCCCTGATCGCGCCAATTAGTCATGCGAACTACTTTGGCACAGTCACGCCGGTGCCAGGTAACCGACCGGGCCCGAGGCCAGGCAGACCGACAGCGCGGCGGTTCGGGCGCGCACGGTGATCGCATCGCCGGCACCGGGCAGTCGCACGTAGACCCGGTTCAACCCGGGCAGCACCGGCACCCTGGTCTCGGGGCCGTCGCTGAGGGTGAGCGTGATGGTGCCCTCGGTGTTGGCGAGGTAGTTCAACTCCACGGTCCAGTCCGATGGCAGCAGCGGACCGTCGAGGGGCATGGTCACCGGGGAGTCGGGCTGGGCCAGATAGCCGCAGCTGGGGGTGGGGCCCGGCCGGATGGTCCGCACCCAGGTGACCTTGGCCCCGATGAGCCGGCCGGTCATGTCCAGCATGCGTAACCGGGTTGTGCCGGAGGCGAATTGAGGACGGTCGCGAATGAGGGCGAACATGTGGCTGGCCAGGTTCTCCGGCCAGGCCACCCGCTGCAGGATCAGGGGGTCCACCTCCTGATCGAGCAGCGGGGCGCTCGACGTGACCCGAGCGTCGGCCAGTGCCGCCCGGACATTCTGCAGGTAGGCCTTCGTCGGGTTGTCCCGCCAGCTGGCCAGGAACGTCCATGACGAGTACAGGCTGCTGGCGACGAACAACGCGCACGCCCCGCCCACTGCTACTGCCCGCAACCGGGTCGCATCCAGCAGCGGGGTCACTCGATTCGGCGCGCACAGCCCGACGGCGCACAGCAGGGCCAGCACGAAGACCAGGTCGGGCTGATACCGCAGGGTCTGCGCCAGCTCGAGGGCGGTGAATCGCGAAGACCGCATCAGATAGATCGGCACCTGGCACACCGCGGCGTAGCCGAGGGCGGCCAGCCACACCGGTGCCAACCGTCGCTTGCGGAGCACGGAGACGACGACGACCGCGGCCAGTGCCAGCCAGCCCAGCGTCATCACCGTGGTCGGTGGCACCGCCCACGGCGAAGCCGGCGCCCAGCGCTGCCATTGCCACGGCCCACCCACCAGGCCGGGCACGATGCCGTGGGTGAAGGAGCGCCGCAACAGGTTCCACGTCATCGTCAGGTCCCAGCTCCAGCGCTGCTGATCGACCACCACGAGATATACCGCGACCCAGCCCGCCAGCAGCACACCCGCGGACACCCAGAGCCCGGTGCCACGGCGCCACACCGTCCTGAGCCAATCCCGTTCACCGGCAACGTAATAGAGCAGAGCGACCATCGCGAAGCCGACGAACGGGATCACCGCGGCTTTCTCGAAGAACAGCAGACCGCCCAGGAAGGCTGCCAGACCGGTGGCCAAGTAGCGGCGATTCCCGGTGCGCACCAACAGGATTGCGTCGCCGCAGAACCAGGCCAGGGCGGCCAGCATGGGTAATGAGTTCAGGCCCGCGGCCCACCAGGCGAAGCCGGGAAGCCCGAGCGGGGTGAACAACGCGAACGTCCACGGCACCAACAGCACCGGTCGCCGGCCCAGGATGATGTGCAGGGTGCGCAGCAGAGCCAGCCAGGCCAGCAGCTGCAGCAGCACCAGGGACAGCGCCGGCCAGAACCAGACCAGCGGCGCGGCGCGGGTGATCAGACCGCCCAGCAGGAACCCGCCGGGCATCACGTGGCCGTCGTGGTCGTCGAAAAGGTACGACGGCGACAGCAGATTCTGGGTGCCCGCGCGGCCGACGAGGATCAGATCGTCCCAG
>JAGQTR010000265.1 GCA_020438915.1 Mycobacterium sp. | reverse complement strand
CTTTGGCCACACCGCCGATGGTGTCGGCAACCGCAGTACTCCCGCTGCCGGTGATGGCCGTTGCCACACCATCTTCCGCGGCAGCCGCGGCGGAGCCGTTGTCGCCGAAGGCCCTTGTATAGGCGTTGCCGCCGTCGCTGGATTCGGCGGTCCCATCGTTGCGGGTGCCGCGCACCAGGACCGTGGCGCCTGCATCGGTAGCGGCAGCTGAACCGACATTCTCGTCACCGACGAGGACGACCCTGGCGCCTCGGCCGAAACCGCCCTCACCTTCTGCGGTGGCGTTGGCCGAGCTATCCGTGCCGACGATGAGGCTCGTCGAGTGTGCGCCTCCTTGCCCGAACGCCAAGACGTCGCTGGAGGAACCGACGATGCGGGCGATCGCCGTGGAGCCGTCCAGGCCCACAGAGTTGGCGACACTGCCGGAGCCGATGATGACGGACTTGCTCCGCGACCCTGCCCCGGCAAACGCGGCGGCGTTATTGGTTTCACCGACGACAGCCGCCTTGCTGAAACCCTCCCCACTTGCGGTGGCCGTATTGCTGTCGCCGCGGATGTAGGCCACGCTGTGCCCGTCGGTGGCACTGGCGATGTTGTTGGTTCCGATGATCAGCGCGAGGTTGCTGCCGAATGCGGTGGTGGCGGTGTTGGTGTCGCCGATGATGATGCTGGCGCCGCCCTCGGAGGCGGTGGCGGAGTCGTTGGTGCCGATGATCAGTGCCAGGCTGTCGGTGGTGGCTTCGGCGGCGGCGTCAGACCCGATGATGATGGCGGTGGCGTTGTCGATGGCGCTGGCCACGCTGTTGTTGCCGTGAATGGAGGCGGTGCTGTAGTCTTCGGCGCCGGCCAGGTTGTCGTCACCGATGATGATGACTTTCGCGGCTGTCCCGGATGCGACACCGATGTTGCCTTCGCCGCGGATGATCGCCTTGGTGAATGTGCCGGTGGCGTCGGCGTTGTTGTTGTTGCCGTAGGCGCCGGCGGTGTTGAACCAGCCGTCGGTGGCTTCGGCGGTGGAGTCGTCGCCTCGGACGATGGCGCTGCTGAACCAGCCGTCGGCGGTGGCGGTGGCGCCATCGCCGTGGGCGATGGCGAGGGTGCCGAACCCGTCGGAGGTGGCCACCGCGGTGCCGTTCTGGATGATCTGCATGCCGTTGATCGAGACACTGAAATTGGCGTAGGTGAGGTCGATCTCGCGGCGCACGAATCCCAGCACCGCCAACGCCAGCGGTGAGGGTGTGGCCGGTGCTGGGGTGGTGGTGTTGGCGCTGTAGGGGGCGAACACCGCGGAGATGAGGTTGGTGGCCAGGGTGATGAACGCGCCGGGTTGGGCCTGCAGGGCGGGCGCGGGCTGCTGCTGATCGAGGGTCACTGTCGCCGCTGTCGGCGTCGTGGTGGGGGGTGTCGATAGTCGGGCCGATGCCGGGGGCGTGTCCTGCTCGGGCTGGGCGGTGTCGTTGTCGCTGATGGCGGGGGTGTCGGTGTCGACCAGGGCGGAGCGTTGCACGGCTGGGGTTTGCTCGGTGACGGGCTGTGTCACCTCCGCTGGTGTCGACTCCGTATCCGACCCGCCGCCGGTGCCGCCGTTCGAGCCCGAGGATTCGTCGCCCTGTCCGACATCTGAGCCCTCTTCGTCGTCGAGGTCGGAGTCGAGGTCGAGGTTGGTGTCCTCGTCGCCGGCTTCCTCGGTGTTGCTGTCGCTGTCGTCCTCGGTGTCGTCGAGGCCGTCCTCAGCGTCGATCTCCTCGTCGAGGTCGATCTCATCGCTGTCGGCGTCTTCGTCGTCGAGATCGCTGTCTGTGTCGGTGTCGGCGTCTTCGTCGTCGAGATCAATGTCGGACTCGTCGTCGTCGAGATCGTCGTCGCTGTCGTTATCAGTGTCGGCGGTGTCGGTGTCGGTGTTCGAGCCTGAATCGGTGTCGCCGCCGGTGGTGGTGTGGGTGTCCCCGCCGTCAGTGGCCCCGGGCGATTCCGAGGAGCCGCCCTCGGACCGGTCCGGAGCGGCCCAGGCCGGCCCGGCCGGAGCAGCCAGGGCACACCCCACGCCCAACGCGACTGCCAGCGCGCCGATGCGGCCCACATGGCTGCTGCGTCCCGCAGCGCTCGCCACGACCCGCGAGCCTGTACCAGAGACCCGCAGGTCGTCGGCGCCCGTGCCCCGGGTGGTCTTGGTGTTGCCCGCCCTGTGCCTACCCATCAGTGCACTCTCCCCTAGCTAGTCGACCTGATCGCGGCCCGCAGTAACGTATTGCCGGGAACACCCTATATCACCGAGCGATGGTCGTCTGCCTGGGCGGACCCTCCGGACTGCGACAATGCAGCAAACAATCCGGGGCTAGGGATGGTAGTTGCTTGGGACCGCTGGGGATAGCGGGAAATCCCTTGCTCGCCACCCGCGACCTCGATGGGGATGGAGCGCGGGTGCGGCCTTGCGTGTCAGGAACTCGGTGGCATCGGCACGACGCGCAGGACCGTCATGGTCGCCGCCAGCGGGTGTGCACCCATCGCTGAACCGGGGTGGTGTCGACATGGTGAGCCTCAAGACGGTCGTTGAGGTGTTCGATCAGCATCGCCGCCGTGTTTGATCGTGGTGGGTGGCCGGTGTGTTCACCCGCGGCGCCGGCGGCGAGCACGGTGGCGGCCACGATGATCAGCTCGGGGTAGGCCGACACGCACGCGTGCAGTCCGGTGTGCAGGATCGGGGCGGTGTCGGTGTGTTCGGCATGTGCCCAGTAGACCAGCATGTGGCGGGCACCGCGCAGCGCTGCGCGGACATCGGTGTCGGTGTGCTGGCGTGCCAGGCGGTGATGGGTGCGGGCGGCGCGCAGCACCTGGGGGCGGTCGTGGAGGTCGATTTGGTCGTCCACGGTGTGTGCCGGTGGTCCGATCCAGCGGTGATGACGCTGGCATACGGTGCGGTGTGCGGGCAGGTAGCAGTAGACCGGTTCGTGGATCGTTTTGCCCGCCATGCATCGTTGGCACAGTGGGCGGTGTAGATGGGGTATGAGCGGGGTGTGGTCGCCGGCAAGGCCACGCAGGCGGGTGGTGATCACCTGTTCGGGTTGGCCGCTGACGGTGGCTAACCAGTCGGGCCGCGGCCGCGCACCGTAAGAGTGGGCGACATAGCTGCGCAGTGTGTGGGTGCTGATGTGGTTGGCGTGGGCGAGTCGGGCGGTGTAGGACGATGCGGCTTCGTCGGCGAAAGGGGTGATGGTGCGCGGTAGCCGGTGACGGGGTCCGCGTGGCCAGGACCGGGTGGCGGCCATGCTCAGCTGGCGGTGCGGGCTGCGGCGGTGTGTGCGGCGTAGTCGATCAACACGGCGTCCATCGCATCGCGGGTGATGTGTTCGGTGCCGTCGAGCATGGCTTGGATCGCTGAGGCCCGGATCAGGTGCGCGAGACTGCCGATCATGCCGCCGGTGCGTCGGTGTAGGTAGCGGGCCTGGGCGACCAGGGTTCCGGGCTCGTGGCGGTGCAGGCGCAGTGTTGTTTCCATGGCGGCGATGAGTTGTCGCCATTGCGTGGCGTCGGGGAACGCGCTGGTGTGGATCACCCCGCAGCGACCGGCGAGCTGGCGGCCCCGGGTGCCGGTGAACAACCCGGAGCGTTCCACGTCGATGCCGGCGTAGACGAATGTCGCCGGCAGATGTTCGGTGAAGTACTTCAGGTGATCGGACAACTCTTCGCCTGCGCGGGTGTCCAGATTCAGGTTGTGGATTTCGTCGACGACCACGATGTCGGTGCGGGCGTCGATGAGCACCTGGCAGACCGCATCAGAGATGTCGGTGACGTTCATCCGCGGGTTCAGCATGGGAAGTCCGAGAAACCGTGCGAATTCCATTGCCAGTTTGCGCGGTGATCCTTTCGGCGGGGCCGTCACATACACCACCGGGATACGACTCTCGTCACCCGGAAAGCGTGCATGGGTGCGCAGTTCATGAAACCGGCCCAGTTGTTTGATGGCCGTGGTTTTTCCGGTCGCCGCGCCCCCGGAAATGATCAACCCGCGCCGTGCCCCGATCTCGCGCTGGTTGAGCAAGGTCAACAGCCGACCCTGGTGGGTGATCGCTTCGATCGCCGAGGTGGTGACGACCACCAACTCCGAATGATGGGCCACCCGGGCCTCGTTGTAGCCCGTGCGCTCGCTATCACCGAGGCTGGCCCACACCTCATCGTCGAGCAGGGTGAATTCCGGTGGGTCCGCGTCAACAAAACGCCGCCAGCCCTCCAACGTCGTGGTGGGCTGACGGCGATCTTCGAGCTGACCGACCGCGGCAATCTCAGTTACAGCCGCCACGTGTGGGCCTCCTTACGCGCGTCGAACACCGGCAGGGGTATGACCTCGGCAATCTCCTCGTCATCGTCGACGACCGCGTCATGGTCGGCAGGCTGAGCTGGGGCATCGCACTGCGGTGCTGGCGGCGGCGTCGGCCACGCGCGCCCGGCGCTGGCGGCGCTGGTCCGTCCGGTCACCCGCCGCTCGGTCCTCGATCGATCTGCAGGCCCGGCCGCGGCCCGATCCATCAAGTCCTTGGCGATTGCAGCGATCTCGGCTTCCCTGGCCTTCTGGGCGCCTCTACGGTCAGCTACCGTGCGGGCGTGGCGCCACAGCGTTTCACCGAACGGGACCGGGGCGCTGCGTAGGTGCGTCCAGGTCGCGGCCAGCCAGCCCTCGTCGTGGTGATTGCGCACCCAGATCCGCGACACGTCGTAGGGGTCGTAGTGCACTTCCCACTTCCCGTTGTGGGCATCGACGCCGGAGTGTTGACGCCGGTAGGGGTTGAGCGCTTTGGCGTCATAGGTGCGGTGGTTGATCCGGATTCCGTAGCTGTTGATCGTGCGCCACTGCACCGCAAGCAGCTCGATGTAGTCGTCGGCGTCCAAGGGCACTGGCACGTAGCCGGCCACCTCGACCAGCGCGGCGTATTTCTCATTGGGGGTCAACGCCTTTCCGGGGGTCACCGGGTCTCGCAGCCCGTCATGGGGACGGTTCTGCCACACCGCGATGATCCATTCGTCCAGCAGCGCCTGCAGCTCGACCATCGACCACACCGCGTCTTGCTCGGCGTTCTTGCCGCGACGCTCCACCGACGACCCCACATATCCGGCCACGTACTGCGCGAATAGGGTGCCCACCGACTGCAGGGTGCGTTCGACCTTCGGTTTGTCCGTCGGGCAGTCCGGGTGGGCGGGCTGCAGATTGATGCCCAGGGTGCAGCACGCCTGCCGAAAGGTCTGAGATAGGTACGCTTTGCCGTGATCGCAGACGATCGTCTCCGGGGCGATCACCGGCCGCGCCGCGGCATCGGCCAGGCGTTGATCAATATCGGTCATGCTGTGGTGCGGCAGGACCGACCGCGACATCCGTAGCGCGTCAGCCCAGCCCGGTCGCATCGGTTCGGGCGTCAACGCCCGCGCCAACAACAGCGACGCATCGACTGCCTTGGTCGTGGGCCGCAACACCGCCGCCGCAATCGAGCGGGTCGCATTGTCGACCATCCCGGTCAGCTCGACCCGATCGACCAAGCCGTCATCGAGGACCACCCGCACATCCAACGGGGTCGAATCGATCTCCACCATCTCGCCGGGACGCACCACAGTGATCGACCCGAACGGGCCGTCGGGCTGCTTGGACAGCGATCGGCGGGTGCGTGCCGACCCGAAGGTGTGGCGGCCCGCGGCGAGCCTCTTGACCAGCCGGTAGAACGTCGGCTGTGACGGCATCGCGGGCGCATCGTCGGCGCCATAGGTGGCCACCAGCGTCTTGGCGACCTGTCGTTGCAAGCGCTGCACCGTTCCGGTCGACAGATCGGTCTCGCCGTCGATGGCGTCGCGCACCGCGGCGACGACACGTTCGTCGACCCGCCCAAACGCCGGTTGGCGTCGATTGTGCCGCCCGTCGACGACACCCAGAAGGCCGTCACGCTCATAGGAAAACCGGCGGCGCTGCAACGCGTTGCGGCTTACCTTGTGGCCGGCGGCACGCAACTCCTCGAGCTTGGCCAGCTCCCGTTGGCGTAGTGAACGCTTCGCCGTGTCGAACTGCGGGCGAGGTCGCACACCAGGCGCCGACCCGGGCTGGCGACCGGTCAGAACTTCCACGATATGGCGCTCCCACCACCGCGCCTGCTCGACAGCTGCCTGCGGGATGCCGGCCAGCATCTCCTCCGAACACAACGGTGGCCGCGAGCCCGACACCAACTCCAGGGTCGGATCGGTCAAGAGTTGCGATAGCGGCATCACCATCTGCTGGCCGACTGCATCGACCAGTCGAGCCGACCCCGACAACAAGGTCACGACAGTGAAAACGCCTGCAGATAAACGAATTTCGTCACCAACTCGGACGACACCCGT
Organism: Mycobacterium sp.; assembly: GCA_020438915.1. GTDB lineage: Bacteria > Actinomycetota > Actinomycetes > Mycobacteriales > Mycobacteriaceae > Mycobacterium. Next base: position 907 of record JAGQTR010000265.1, on the reverse strand, counting down.
TCTCACGTCAGGTCACCAGCCCGTCCCGAGGGCTATCGGGGTGTCATCAGCCAGCGGCGCACCGCACAAGTCGGCAATCAAACGGCCATGCCAGAGCAGATGGTAAAGGACGGGCAGCACCACCAGGGGAGTCCCTACCGCCAGCACGCCCGCCATCAACGGACCCGACCGGGCGAAGACCTCAGCAAGACGGTCAGCCAGACGCATGCGCAATACCCGTGGATGCCGATAGCCCGACAGCCAACGCAAGTTCGCCCTCAACACCGGGTCAAGAGCGCCGACGCGGCAATAATCCCAGCCCACGGCTACGCACGTCGCCGCTGACCGATCGAAAATCTCCTGATCGGCCTCGCAGATCCGATCATCCTCCCGAACGTCGACCACGACAACAGAGCCGTCGCGGCGACGCACGAAGTAGTCCGGGGCATGCCGGGTGCCGTCAGGCCAGCAAATCCAAAACGGTTGAGACAAAACGCCAATGACGTCTGGATCAGCGTCCAATGCCATCAATTGATCCCGCTCCACCCAGGACTCATGACCAACGTGCGCACCCGTCGTGGCGAACCACCACAGGCCGGGAAAATTGCGCTGACCACGAAACGACGGGAAATTCCGGACCGGTGAACACTCCAACTCGAACTGCGCCGCTGCACATCGATAGAGTCGCTCGCGCACGAAGCCATCGCGGGTGTTGAACTCCAAGTTCACAGCACTCGCCACGACCTGCCCAGCCGACACCGCCGCCGTCAGCACACATAAACGCTAAGCCCGGTGCCCCAGATTCAATGAGAAAGACACGCACTTACCCCAGATTCGATGAGAATGCCCCAGAACCGATGAGAACGGACATCCCCCTAGGCCGAGGTCGGCCTTCCTCTTCGACCACGCCCCTGCCCACGCACTAATA
>JAGQTR010000264.1 GCA_020438915.1 Mycobacterium sp. | reverse complement strand
TTTCGCCGTGCAGCGGAATCGTGCAGCGGATCCGCATCGGGTCCTCGGGGAAGTCGTCGCCTTCGCGCAACTTGATGTCGATGGTCTTGTCGGCGACCCCATCGCCGTGAAAGAACCAGTTGTGGTTCTCGAACTGCAGCCAGGCCGCCGCGAGGGCGTTGATGATGCCGGCGGGTTTGAACTCATCGCGGGCCATCAACCGGCGGCTGATCACCCGCGGATCGGGCTCGAGCAGGCGCTTGGTGTCGGTCACCGTCTTGGCCAGCGGCACGTTGCGGCCGAATCCGCTTGCCTTGGCGCCCATCCACGGCTCGTCGAGGTCGTTGAACCTGCCGTCGGGGGTTCGCGCCCGCTTCTCCTCGTCGGTCGGCTTCCCGAGGTCTTCGGTCGGCCTGATGCCTTCGCCCTCGAAGAGGTTCTTCTCACGCAGGTCATCTCGGGTCTTGGCCAGATTCTTCATCTGAAGAATCATCGAAGGGTATTCGTACCACTGCCGGCTCACTGGGATCCCCGTTCTGTAGGTCGTTGAAGTAGTTGTCGTCGCCGGAGCTCAGCGCGGAGTGCGGAGCGCAAAGTAGCCGATCTTGCTGAACTTGTCCCCGGAGTTGAACAGGATCTTCCCGAGGTAGACGCCGGGAACGAGTTCCACCAGCTCGTCGCGGACGCTGCGAATGATCAGGCGCGGGTTCTTCTCCACGTCGGCGTAGTCGATGACCATCACCTGCAGGTCAGGATCATCCTTGCCGGCCTCGACGTAGGTCTTGAAATCGAAGGCCAGCTTCCCGGCTTCGGCGTCGCGCATCGAGTAGAGCGGCCAGAGCAGCTTGGACACCAGCCCGGTGCTCTTGGTGAGCCGGTTGTCGCCGGTGCCGGCGCCGGAATCGAACCGCTTGCCCTGCCAGGGCATCCACAGCGCGGTCACCGCCCGTACCGCGGTGTCCAGTTTGGGATTGGTCGTGGTCATCACCAGGATGCCCTCGGTGGGCCCGTGCAGGTCGGTCGGCACAGTGCCCATCCGGAACAACTCGTTGAGTTCGGTGTCTGCCGCAGCGGCGTCACTCTTCGGTCGTTCGGAAAGCTCGACGATCCATGCCCAGGCCGCCTCTGCAGCGCCGGACGGCTCGGCGGTCATCGAGCTTCGCAACCATTCAAGTCGTCCTTCGACGCCGGTTGCTTCTATGCCTCGTTCGCTGGTCATTGCACCTCTCTTGGCGCCGTTGGGAGCTATTCCGCCAGTGATGGTAATGACTCGGGTCATCTTTTGACGGATTTTGCCGTGAAAGGGGCATTTCGTCGCGTGACCAGCCCTAAAGCAAAATTCGCGATTCCGGGACGCCCGGTGCGCGTCGGTAGCATCGTTGAGGCTATGTCGCAGTCTTCTATCCTCACGGCGGGGAGCGGCCTGCCCTCAGGTGTCCACGGCGGGGCCGACCCGCATTTCGGCGGGGTCATCCGTGCCCTCGCCGCGCTGTATCCGGCTCGCCAGCTCGGCGGCGGAGCCTTATCGGTATACATCGACGGGTGTCCGGTCGTCGATGTGTGGGTTGGCTGTTCGGACCGTCGCGGTGAAGTGCCGTGGACCGCCGATACCGGTGCGATGGTGTTCTCCGCTACGAAAGGCCTGGCGGCGACGGTGATTCATCGACTGGCTGACCGCGGTCTGATCGCCTACGACGAGCCGGTGGCCCACTATTGGCCTGAGTTCGGAGCCAACGGTAAGGCTGGGATCACGGTCAGTGACGTGTTGCGGCACCGAGCCGGGCTGGCGCATCTGAAGGGGGTCGGTAAAGACGAGGTTCTCGACCACCTTGCGATGGAAAACCGGTTGGCCGCTGCGCCGCTGGACCCGACGTATGGCACGCCGGCCTATCACGCGGTGACCTACGGATGGCTGCTGTCCGGGCTCGCCCGTGCGGTGACCGGTATGGGCATGCGTGAGCTGTTCCGCGCTGAACTCGCACGTAACCTCGATACTGATGGTCTGCATTTGGGGCGTCCGCCGACAGGTGGGCCGACAGTGGCGGCACAGACACTTTTCCCTCAAAGCGCAGTCCCGACACCGATTTTCGACTATCTCGCACCAAAGGTTGCAGGACTGTCGTTCTCGGGCATGCTCGGCGCGGTGTACTTTCCCGGCATCACCTCCCTGCTGCAGGGCGATATGCCATTTCTCGACACCGAGATGCCTGCCGCCAACGGGGTGGTGACCGCGCGCGGTCTGGCCAGGATGTACGGGGCTTTGGCCAACGACGGCGTCATCGACCAGACGCGGTTGCTGTCCTCAGAGTTGACGCACGGCCTGGTGGGGGAGGTCGACCTTTCTCCCGACATCAACATCGGTATCCCATTCTCGTATCACCGCGGATTCCAATCCTCACCGATCCCGGGATTCTTGGCGGGCTTTGGCCATATCGGCCTGGGCGGCACCATCGGTTGGGCTGATCCAAAGACCGGCAGTTCGTTCGGCTACGTACACAACCGCCTGCTGACACTGATGCTGTTCGACATGGGTTCGTTCGCCGGTCTGGCGCCGCTGCTGAGCAATGCCATCATCGCCGCGCGCCGGGACGGTCCACTGGAGGTGCCCAACTACGGTGCCTC
>JAGQTR010000263.1 GCA_020438915.1 Mycobacterium sp. | reverse complement strand
ACAGTGCGGCACCTGCTGCGCGATGCGGAAGGAATAGCGGCCTACAGCGACGTTCGGCATTACACCTCGCAGGGCCCGAGCCGGCTGGAGGTGCTGGCCTCGGAGAGCGACCCGGCGGTGTCGGAGGCGTTCAGCTCCGAGGACTACGTCCGGACCCTGGAGGTGCTCGAGCGGTTCTACAGCTTGGTGCTCACCGACTGCGGTACCGGCATGCTGCATTCGGCAATGTCGGCGGTGATCGACAAGGCCGACGTATTGGTGGTGATCAGCTCGGGTTCGGTGGACGGGGCACGCAGCGCGTCGGCGACGTTGGACTGGCTGGACGCCCACGGCCATGAGGGCCTGGTGGCTAACTCGATCGCGGTGATCAACGGTGTGCGTCCGCGCTCCGGGAGAGGAACGAAGGTCGACCTGAGCAAGGTGGTCGACCATTTCGCCCGGCGCTGTCGTTCGGTGTGTCAGGTGCCCTTCGACCCACATCTGGAGGAGGGCGCCGAGATCAGCCTGGACCGGTTGCGGCCTGAGACCAGGGAGGCGCTCATCGAGCTGGCCGCAGTGGTGGCCGAGGGTTTTCCGGGTGCGCGACGACGCGCCGACCCGCACGGTGGCTAGGCCAACCGAATAATCACCGACGCCTCAGGACCGCGGCTGGTCGTCTTGCGGATTGATCCGTCGCAGAAAATCCGGATCGTCGTCTGGCCCGATCACCCGGGTCCGCGGCCGATTCGCGGCCATCCGCGTGACGCGCCAGCCGAGGTAGACGAGCGCGGCCAACACGAGCATCAGGAGCAAATACGCCACTGCAAACCTCCTTGCTCTCAATATACGCGCCGTGGGTAGGCTCGGGCCGTGACTGATGGACGGCCCGGATCCCGCCTGCTGCTCGACGTGCTTGCCTACGTCGGAGCGCGACTGGTCCTCGTGGTCGTCGTGACCGCGGTGATCCTCGGTGCCGGACATCTTCTCGGGGTTGCGGAATTCCCGGTGGTGGTGGCTTTGCTGTTCGCCATCGTGATAGCGCTGCCACTGGGTATCTGGTTGTTCGCGCCGCTGCGTCGCCGGGCCACTGAGAGCATCGCGACGATGGATGCACGGCGCCGCAGCGACCGTGAACAGCTGCAGGCCAAGCTGCGCGGCGACAGTGCCGCCGAGGACACCGGCGACCAGGACGGCGATTCTCCGAAGTCGTGATTTCCCCGCGCGATCTTGGTTTGCTATGACGTTTGCTGGGTAGTCGGTGAAACATGGGTAATCCACAACTGATGCGGCCGCGGGACATCAGCAGCTATCGAACCTCCGTTAGCCAACAGATGCTTTACGACCGGTGGATCAACGAGTTATGGACCGGTAAACGCGTTGCCGAGGAAGTGGTGTCCGCCGATTTCGTCGGTCATTGGCCGACCCGCGACGTTCACGGTCCCAGGCAACTGCAGACCATGATCGACAACACCCGCGGCACGCTGCGGGACCTGATGTTCGTCGTCGATGTGGATCCGATTATCGACGGCAACATGGTGGCCGCGAGGTGGATCGGTACCGGTTCGGCCGCAGCCGGACCGGCCAGGCTGACCGGAAATGACATTCTGCGCGTGGCGCATGGAAGGGTCGTCGAATACTGGAGCGGCACGTCGCGGGGCTAACGGCGTTGTCGGCCCCGGCTGCTCGATCGGTCAGCTCAGGCCCAGCGCGGCGGCCACTGCGATCGCCCACACCAGCATCGTCAGTCCGGTGTCCCGCAACACCGGGATAAGTTCCTTGCCGCCGAGCTGGCTACGAATCGGCTTGGCGGCGCGCACCGCCAGCGGCAGCGCCACCAGACTGACGGCACACCACGGCGTCGCCAGCATCAACACCAGGGTCAGCGCAAGCGCCAACGCCAGCAACCCTTGGAACAGCAGCCGTGTCTTGGCGTCGCCGAGTCGAACCGCCAGGGTGATCTTGCCCGACGTGGCGTCGGTCGGGATGTCGCGCAGATTGTTGGCCACCAGGACGGCTGAAGACAGGCACCCGATCGCGACGGCCAGCGTGCAGCCCACCCAGTCCACCCGCAGCGCCTGGGTGTACTGGGTGCCCAGCACCGCGACAAGACCGAAGAACACGAATACCGCGATCTCGCCGAAGCCGGAATAGCCGTAGGGCTTGGAGCCGCCGGTGTAGAGCCACGCTCCGGCGATGCACGCCGCACCGACCGCGATCAGCCACGGCGCGCTGAACCAGGCCAATGCCAGGCCAGCGGCTGCGGCTACAGCCAGACCGGCCACCGCGGCCATCAACACCGATCGCGGGGCCGCAAGTTTGCCCCCGACCAGCCGCAGCGGTCCGGCCCGGACATCATCGGTGCCGCGGATGCCGTCGGAATAGTCGTTGGCGTAGTTCACCCCGACGATCAACGCAAGGGACACCAGGAGCGCGAGCAACGCCTTCCACCAGGACGCGGCGTCAAGCCAAGCCGCGGCACCGGTTCCCGCGATCACCGGCGCCACGGCGTTGGGCAGCGTTCGGGGACGCGCACCCTCGACCCACTGGGCGAAACTGGCCACGGCCGTCAGTCTTACATGAGTCCACCGCACGCCCACCGTGGCAGACTGAACGTATGGACGACCAACTGAGCAAGGCCGAGATCCGCAAGGATGCCGTGCAGGAAATCGTCGGGTCCGGTGCATCGACGGTCGGTGAGGTCACTTCGATCATCACCAGCGCGGTCAAGGATGTCGCGAACGCCATCGGCGGCTTGGCCACCGACGTCTTCGAGATCCGCGATGCAGCCCGACGGGCCGCTCGTCACCTCGAGGACGAGCCTGACGAGCAGTAGCCGGGCCGCCGGTGGCGACTAGGGGAGATGGCTCACCGTGACCGAATGCGGGCTGACTTGAGGAGTAGGTAAGTGCTGGGGGTCATCGGGGGCAGCGGTTTTTACACGTTTTTCGGTTCCGAGGCCCGGACTGTCAGCCTGGACACGCCCTACGGCACACCGAGTGCGCCGCTGACGGTGGGAACCGTTGGCGACCACGAGGTGGCGTTTCTGCCCAGGCACGGTGTCAATCACGAATTCTCTCCGCACGCGGTGCCCTACCGGGCCAACATGTGGGCGTTGCGCGCTCTGGGGGTGCGCCGCATTTTCGGGCCGTGTGCCGTAGGTAGCCTCGATCCGCAACTGGGTCCGGGAGCGGTGGTGGTGCCCGATCAGTTGGTCGACAGGACGAGGGGCCGGCCGGACACATACTTCGATTCCGGTGGCATACACATCGGATTCGCCGACCCTTACTGCCCCTCGCTGCGGGGGGCGGTGACCGGGCTGCCCGGCGTCGTGGACGGCGGCACGATGGTGGTGATCCAGGGTCCGCGGTTCTCGACACGCGCCGAGAGCCAATGGTTCGCGGGTCAGGGTTTCAGGCTGGTCAACATGACGGGCTACCCCGAGACGGTTTTGGCTCGAGAACTCGAAATGTGCTATGTAACCATCGCTTTGGTGACCGATCTGGACGCGGGGATCGAAAGTGGGCAGGGGGTGCGCGCGGTGGACGTGTTCGCCGAGTTCCAACGAAACCTGGTGTCGTTCAAGCAGCTCCTGCACGAGGCCATAGATCAGGTATCGGCTGAGCGTGCGTGTGAGCACTGTCTGCCCCACGAAGGCGTCACCTTGCCCTTCGCCCTGCCATGAGGGTGCTGGTGACCGGCGCGGCCGGGTTCATCGGCTCGCGAATCGTGGCGTTGTTGGCCGACGCCGGGCACGACGTCGTCGCCGTGGACGCGATGCTGGCCGCCGCACACGGCGAGGGTGCCGAACTGCCGGACGGAGTGCGGCGGGTCGACGTCCGGGATGCCGATGCTGTCGCCGGCGTGCTCCACGGAGTCGATGTGGTGTGCCATCAGGCGGCCGTCGTCGGGGCGGGTGTGGACGCCGCCGACAGCCCGTCGTATGCGTCCCACAACGATCTGGGCACCGCGGTACTGCTGGCGCAGATGTTCGCCGAGGGCTGCCGGCGATTGGTGTTGGCCTCGTCGATGGTGGTCTACGGACAGGGTGGCTATGTATGTCCGGAGCACGGCGCGGTCGATCCGCTGCCGCGACGGCGCGAGGACCTCGACAGCGGGGCGTTCGACCATCGCTGTCCGATCGGCGGTGAGCAGGTGCGGTGGGACTTGGTCACCGAGGGCGCGCCGTTGCGGCCGCGCAGCCTGTACGCGGCCAGCAAGGTCGCCCAGGAGAACTACGCGCTGGCATGGAGCGAGGCGGATGCGGGTTCGGTCACCGCCTTGCGCTACCACAACGTGTACGGCCCCGGGATGCCGCGCGACACCCCGTACTCGGGAGTCGCCGCGATATTCCGGTCATCGCTCGAATCAGGATATGCACCACGAGTTTTCGAAGATGGCGGGCAGATGCGTGATTTCGTTCATGTGGATGATGTCGCCAGAGCCAACGTGGCAGCCGTCGAGGCCGACCTGGACGGGTTCGACGCCTTCAACGTCTGCTCCGGGCGGCCGGTGTCGATACTGGAGGTCGCCTCCGCGCTGTGCGAAGCCCGCGGAGACATCACTCCGGTCGTCACCGGCCAGTACCGCAGCGGCGACGTCCGCCACATCGTCGCCGATCCGACCAAGGCGGCGGGATTACTTGATTTTCGGGCCGTGGTCGATCCCGCCGATGGGCTGCGTGAGTTCGCCACCGCACCGTTGCGGGGATAGTGCGAAGCTTCTGCCGCACCCAAGACCGGGTGTCAGTGCCGAAAACATCAATGCCGAAAACCTTGTGCGGACGCGATTGAAGACGATACTGGTGAGATGGCTCTGCCGAGCCCGCGAAGGGTGATTGACCTGATTCTCTCACCGGTTTCTCCACCTGCCAGGGCGGGTGCCATCAGCCTGACGGTGCTGCGAATCGTGGCGGGCTTGTTGTGGTTGGCGCATGTGTGGTGGAAGGTGCCTCCCGACTTCGGCGAAGACCGTCGCACCGGCCTCTGGTTCTGGACGCATCTTGCCGTCGATCATCCGGTGTTCCCGCCGTACAGCTGGTTGGTCGAACACCTTGTTCTCCCGAACTTCACGCCATTCGGGTGGCTGGTCTTAGCGGTGGAGACGGTGGTGCCGGTCCTGCTGCTGACCGGAACCGCTGTCCGGCTCGCCGCGTTGGTCGGCATCGGCCAGTCACTGGCGATCGGGATGTCGGTCGCGCAGGCGCCGAACGAATGGCCGTGGGCTTACGCGATGATGCTGAGCATCCATCTGGTGCTGCTGCTCGCGCCGAGCGCACGATACGCCGCAGTGGACGCGGTTCGCGCCGCCCGGATCGACGGTGACCCTGCGCCGGTGGCCAGGCGGTTGCTCGGTGGGTGGGCGGTGGTCCTCGCAATCATGGCGATCATCGCCGCCGTCAAGTCGCTCGGTGATGAGTTATTCGCGCCGCGCGGACGCGGTGTCGGGTACCCGCCACTGCAGTTGTTCTTGGGTGACTACAACATGTTCGCCGCGCTGACGTTGCTCGCCGTTGCGGGCCTGATGCTTGCCGCGGCGATCGCGCGCGTCCGGGTCCTGGCGCTGGC
>JAGQTR010000262.1 GCA_020438915.1 Mycobacterium sp. | reverse complement strand
CGAGAACGCCGGCGTCGAGGGCTCGGTCGCCATCGGCAAGGTCCTGGAGTCCGGCGACAACATCGGCTTCGACGCCCAGACGGAGCAGTATGTCGACATGATCTCCGCCGGCATCATCGACCCGACCAAGGTTGTGCGCACGGCCCTGCAGGACGCCGCCTCCGTGGCCGGCCTGCTGGTGACCACCGAGGCCATGGTCGCCGAGCTTCCGAAGAAGGAAGCCGCACCGATGCCCGGCGGTGGCGGCATGGGCGGCATGGACTTCTAGTCCGACGCTTTCACGGAAGAGCCCGGTCCCGTTCGCGCGGGGCCGGGCTTTTTCGTGTGCCTAACCCAGCGGCACGCAGTCGTCGCCGCAGGCGGACGTCGTGGGGGACGTAGCCGTGGCGGGACGGTGTAACACCGCGCGCGTCGGCTCGATGGTGAGGACATCGTCGGCGACTCTTGCCACCCCGTCGACGATCAGGGTGTATCCGCCCAGCTCGCGCGGCGGCCAAACCAGCGTGACGTCGACATGGCTGCCGGCATTCCTGCGGGTCCTGTTGCCGACCGGGCCGATGCCGAGCACCCCGTCGACAAGCTCTGGCTCGACCGCGACGGCATGGGCGCGGTAATCGTCACCGACGGTCACCAGATAGGCGAACTCGAAGTCGGCCAGGGCAGCTGCCAACTGATCGAGGTCAACCTTCAGGCTCATGCCATCCATCTTCGCCGAGCGTGGGCGCCAGGGATGTCCACAGCCTGAAATCGATCCACAGGCCACACGGTAGACACTCGGTGCGCCACCGAAAACGTCCGCCGCGCCACAAAGCATGCGTACATGGATGCTGTTCCCTTCAGAGGCAGCGACGCGGTGCGTCGTGGCAAGCTCACCCGCAACGACCTTCGCCGAAGGTACCGCGCTGTCTATCGCGACGTGTACATCGGTAACGATGAGGTGCTCACCGCACGCAGCCGCGGCCGCGCGGCGTGGCTGGCCACGGGTAGCCCGCTGGCAGGTGTGTCGGCCGCGGCGGTCTTGGGCACGCGGTGGCTGAGCGCGCAGGCTCCCGCCGAGATCGTCCGTCGGGACCGGCACGCTCCGCCCGGCATCGTCGCGCATTCATGGAGGCTCCACCCCGGCGACGTCTGCGTCGTTTCACGTATGCGGGTGACCACTCCCGCCCGAACGGCATTCGATATCGGGCGGACGCTGACGTGTTCCGACGCGGTACCGATTCTGGATGCGTTGATGAATGCGACCCGCCTCGGAACGGACGAGGTCCTGGCATTGGCCGACGCGCGCCCCGGTATGCGGGGAGTCAGGCGACTTCGTGAGGTCCTCGACATGGTCGACGGCGGTGCCGAGTCTCCTCAGGAGTCTCGGTTGCGGCTGGTGCTCACCGGCGCAGGCCTGCCGAAACCGCAGACCCAGATCGAGTTCCGGGGTCTGCGTATCCGCGTGGACATGGGTTGGTGGCGCTGGAAGGTCGCCGTCGAGTACGACGGTATTCAGCACTGGAACGACGCCAAGCAAAGGTCCTGGGACATCGAGCGAATCGCGAAGCTGGAGGAGGCCGGTTGGGCAGTGGTCAGGGTCAGCGCAGAAATGTTGGCGCGGCGCTCGGAGGCGATCGTCGAGCGCGTGCGCGAGAAGCTCCGCGCCGCGGGCTGCCCCGTGTAGTTGCTCGAGCGTGTGGGCTATGGCTCGATTTTGCTGAACAGAAGGCCGCGAGGCCCACGGTCGACGGCGTGCGTCATGCCACCGGGGTGGGCTGGCGGCCGCGGATCAGCTTGCCGGGGCGCGAGTCGGTGGGCACCCCGTTCTCGGCGATCACCTCGCCGGAGACAATGGTGGCGACATAGCCGTCGGCGGTTTGGTCGAGCCGGCGGCCCCCCGCGGGCAGATCGTGGGCGATGACGGGTTTGTGCAGCGTCAGCGCGGCATGGTCGATGACGTTGAGGTCGGCTTTGTAGCCGACTGCGATGCGCCCACGGTCGGAAAGGCCCGCGACCCGGGCCGGGACGGAGGTCAACTCGCGCACCGCCTCGGCGACCGTCAGCCTGCCCGACGCGCGATCGCGAGCCCAGTACGCCAGCATGTAGGTGGGAAAGCTTGCGTCGCAGATCATTCCGTAGTGCGCACCACCGTCACCCAATCCGAGCACCACGTCGTCACGCCGGATCAACTCCGCCACGGTGTCTAGCGAGGCGTTCCGGAAGTTGGCCAGCGTGATCAGCAGCATGGCACGCCCGTCGTCGTCGAGCACGCGGTCGTATGCCTCCTCGAGTGGGCTCACCCCTCGGGCTTCGGCGCGTGCGGCGATGCTCTGCGACGGGTCCGGCTCGTAGTTCGGCGGATCGCCGAGCGGGAACATCCAGTCCCAGGCCTGGGTGGCGAACATCAGCGGATGGCCGTCGGCGGCCGGATTGTCTGCCAGAATCCGTTCTCGCACTTCGGGTTTGCGCATCTCGGCCACTCGCTCGGCCAGTGGGAGGTGGGCGATTTCCCGGTAGCTCGGGTAGAGAATGAACGGGTTGCCCGACAGCTCCAGCCCGATCACCAGGCCGATGGGGCGCGGGAAGATCTGCGCACTGATGTCCCCTCCCGCCGAGTTCGCCTTCTCGACCATGGTGAGCGCGTCGGCGAAGAACGGGTCGCCGGCGTTGCCGATCGCCAAGGTGAACGTCACCGGCAGTCCGACATCCTCGGCGACGTCGAACACCGTCTTCAGGGCCGGCTCGTAGTCGCCGGCCACCAGGTCGGGCACGAATTGCAGCAAACCGCCGCCGCTGTCCTTGATGCCTTGGGCGATCGCCTCGAACTCGGCATGGGCGGCGCCGTAGCTCGGTATCGGATGGCCACTTTCGCTCTTGTGCAAGGTCAATTGAGACGAAGCGAAGCCCAGCGCACCGACCTGTATGGCCTCGGCGGCGAGCTTGCGCATCAGCGCCAGATCCTCTGCGGTGGCAGCCTCCCGCTCAACACCTCGTTGGCCCATCACGTAGACGCGCAGCGGCGAGTGGGGCAGGAACGCGGCGACGTCGATGTCTCGTGGCCTGCCGTCGAGTGCGTCGAGGAACTCGGGGAACGTCTCCCACGTCCACGGGAGGCCATCGACCATGACGACGCCGGGAATGTCTTCCACGCCAGCCATCACATCGACGAGCGTCTCGTGGTCTGCGGCTCGGCAGGGCGCGAAACCGACGCCGCAGTTACCCATCACCGCGGTCGTCACTCCGTGCGCCGAGGACGGGGTCATGCGTTCCGACCAGATGGCCTGACCGTCGTAGTGGGTGTGCAGGTCGACGAAGCCAGGGGTGACGAGCAGGCCGGTGGCGTCGATCTCGCGGGCGCCAGCGGATCCGACGACTCCGACTTCGCAGATGACGCCGTCGCGCACGGCCACGTCGCCGACGAAGGGAGCGTTTCCGAGGCCGTCGACGATGGTGCCGCCGCGAATGACGAGGTCGAATGTCATAACTCGAATGTACGGCGGGCCCCGAATGTACGGTAGGCGAGTGATCGACCACTTCGGAATCAACTGTGCCGATTGGGAGAGCTCGAAGGCTTTTTACGACACGGTGCTGGGCGCGCTCGGGTACACGCGGCAGCTGGATTACCAGGTCGCGAGCCCGAGCCGGGAAATCCATGTCGCATTCCAGGCTGCTGACGTCGCCGCCGTGCAGGCCTTCTACGACGCGGCCCTGGAGGTGGGCGCCGAGTCGCTGCACGCACCGCGGCTGTGGCCCGAGTACCACCCGGGCTACTACGGTGCGTTCGTCCGCGATCCCGACGGCAACAATGTCGAAGCGGTCTTCCACGGTGCGGCCCATGGCTGACTCCGACGCCGCGGCATCGGCAGCCCGTGAGTTGCTTCGAGACTCGTTCACCCGGCTGATAGAGCACGTCGACGAGCTGACCGACGGCCTGACCGCAGCGGTTGCGTACTATCGCCCGACGCCGGAGGCCAACACGATCGCGTGGCTCATCTGGCACAGCGCCCGCATTCAGGATGCGCAATTGTGCGATATCGCCGGCATCGAGCAGGTGTGGTTCCGCGACGGCTGGGTGGATCGGTTCGCCCTTGACCTACCGCGTGACGCGCACGGCTACGGTCACACCCCCGCCGAGGTGGCCAAGGTGCGGGCATCGGCACAATTGCTTACCGGCTACTACCACGCAGTGCACCGGGTCTCGCTGGAGTACGTGGCCTCGGTGACGCCCGGTGAACTCGCCAGGGTCGTGGACGAGCGGTGGACCCCGCCGGTGACCGCGAGCGCCCGGCTGGTCAGCATCATCGACGACGCCGCGCAACACCTGGGCCAGGCGGCCTACATCAGGGGCATAGCCGGCCAAACTTGACACGTGTCAACCCTGCTGCCGGCTGGGCCGCCGCAGTGACTAACATGGAACTCATGACCGCGACCCCCGATGTGGATCTGCCCACCCCGTTCACCGGCACCGGCACTATCAAGAACCCGGCGACCGGGTCTGTTGCCGGCGAGGTTCGTTGGACCGACCCCGCCGATGTACCCCACATCGCGGCGAGCCTGCGAACCGCGCAGAAGGAGTGGGAGGCACGCGGCCCGAAGGGGCGGGCCAAGGTGCTGGCCCGTTATGCGGTGTGGCTTGGTGAGCACCGAGCCGAGATCGAGAAGCTGCTGATAGCCGAGACCGGCAAGTCTGCGGTAGACGCCGCCCAGGAAGTGCCGCTGATCATCATGATCACCTCCTACTACATCAAGACGATGGAGAAAGCGCTGGCACCGGAGTCCCGCCCGGCGTCGCTGCCATTCCTGGCGATCAAGAAGATCAGCGTCCACTACCGGCCCCGGCCGATCACCGGCATCATCGCGCCGTGGAACTATCCGGTCGCCAACGCCCTTATGGACGCCATCGCCGCGCTCGCCGCGGGTTCGGCGGTGCTGTTGAAACCCTCCGAGCGGACACCGCTGACCGCGGAATTGCTGCTGCGCGGTTGGCTGGATTCCGGCGCCCCGGAGGTGCTGGCGCTGGCGCAGGGCGCACGGGAGGTCTCCGAGGTTGTCATCGATAACTCTGACTTCGTCCAGTTCACCGGATCGAGTGCGACCGGCGTCAAAGTGATGGAGCGCGCCGCGCGCCGGCTGACACCGGTGAGCCTGGAACTCGGTGGCAAAGACCCGATGATCGTGCTGGAAGATGCCGACATCGAGCTGGCCGCGCACGCCGCGGTGTGGGGCGCAATGTTCAATGCGGGCCAAACCTGTGTGTCGGTCGAGCGGGTCTATGTGCTCGAGTCGGTGTACGACCAGTTCGTCGCGGCGGTGCTGCGCGATGTGGACAAGCTCAAGACCGGCGCCGGTGAGGGTTACGACTTCGGCGCGATGATCGACGCGAATCAGGTCGCCGTCACCGAGCGCCACGTCCGCGAGGCGTTGGATGCGGGTGCGAAGGCGCTGACCGGTGGTCAGCGGCCCGCGAGTGCAGGCAACTTCTACCCTCCCACGGTGCTGGTGGACGTCGACCATTCGATGGCATGCATGACCGAGGAGACTTTCGGACCCACCTTGCCGATCATGAAGGTCGCCAGCGTCGACGAAGCGATCCGGTTGGCCAACGACAGCGAGTACGGCCTATCGGCCGCGGTTTTCTCCCGCGATGTGGAGTACGCGAAGTCTGTTGCAATGCAGTTGGATTGTGGTGCGGTGAACGTCAACGACGTGATCTCGAACCTGATGTGCACGACGGCTCCGATGGGCGGATGGAAGACCTCAGGCATGGGCGTGCGCTTCGGTGGCGCCGAGGGGCTGCGCAAGTTCTGCAAGCAGGAAGTGGTGGTGGCACCGCGCACCAACGTCGGTGCCGGGGGCAACTACTACAACAACTCCCTCAAGACGCTCAAGCGAATGAACTCCATCATGACGAAGTTCGCACTGATCGGCCCACGTCGCTCGGCGAAGTAGTCGTAGCCGTGCGGTTTCTAGCCGCGTTGATGCTGTGGCTCGTTACCACCGTTGCGCTGGCAGTCGCGGTGCCTGTGGTGTGGGCGCAACTGAGCATCGTCGACGAGGACGGCTACGCGAGGTTGGCGGCGTCGGCGGCCCGGGATCAGCGACTTCAGGACGCGATGGCCGACGAGCTCACTACCCAGGTGATAAAGCTGGGCACCGGCAGGGGCTACCCCCTGAACCCGGAGCTGGTCCGCGCCGTCGCGAACTCCTACACCCGAAACAGCGGCTTCCCCGGACAGTTCGCCCAGGCGAACCGGATCGCGCACCGGTGGATGTTCACCGGCGCCGTTCCCAGTGGGAACTCCACCGACCAGTGGCTGATCGATGTTGCGCCGATGCTCTCGGACCCGTCCTTCGCCGCCACTCTGGGCCACCTCGATCTCCAGGTGCCACCGACGTTGACGGTGCCCATCACCGTGGACACGCCTGAACTGCAGCCCGGCAAGCTGCGCAAGCTGGCGACCTGGGGGCCGTGGGTCAGCGGCGCGACGGCCGTAGCGACCGCGGTACTCGCGTTGCTGACGTTGGCCGCGGCCCGATCGCGTGGCAAAGGACTTACCGCTCTTGGTGTTTCGGCTCTGCTGGTGGGTGCAGCCGGGTGGTCCGGCATCGAGATTGGACGGCCCTACATCGAGGGCGCACTGGATCGCACGACCGGCGACATTCGCACCGTCGCCGAGGTCATGGTGGCCAATGCCGAGGCCAGTTTGCATTTGTGGCTCAACAACACGCTGATCGTCGGCGCCGGACTGGTCGTGCTCGGGGTCGTCGCCGCCGCGATCGGCGGGTTGCGGCGGCGGTCTGAGTAACCGGCGCGCTCAGGTGATGTTCTTGGCGATGAAGCGGTGTACCAGCGGCCAGGCGACTGCCACGTTGAAGACGAGTCCGCCGAGCAGGTAAGGCCACCAGGTGCCATGGTCGCTGGCGACCCAAAACG
>JAGQTR010000261.1 GCA_020438915.1 Mycobacterium sp. | reverse complement strand
AGCAACGGCGGCTTACTGATGGGCATCATGCTGACCCAGTATCCCGAGCTGTTCGGCGCGCTGGTGTGCAGCGTGCCGCTGCTGGACATGCGCCGGTTCCACCGGCTGCTGGCAGGGGCCTCGTGGGTGGCCGAATACGGAGATCCCGATGATCCCGAAGACTGGGAGTTCATCTCGAAATACTCTCCATACCAAAACATCTCGTCGCTTCGACGCTATCCGCCGGTACTGATCACCACGTCCACCCGTGACGACCGGGTGCATCCGGGGCATGCGCGCAAGATGACCGCGGCGCTGGAAGCTGCAGGCCAGCCGGTTCGGTACTACGAGAACATCGAGGGTGGTCACGCGGGCGCGGCCGACAACGCCCAGACCGCCTTCCGCGCCGCACTCATCTATGAATTCCTGCTGCAAACACTGCAGGGAAGCTGACATGGCCTCAGACTGCAATGGGGCAGAGAAACGTCGAGAAGAGACCTGCCGGAGTGCGGTTCCGGCGCAGCGAAGCGGATGGTGCGCATGATTGTCAGATGGCTCGCCGTCGTTGTCGCGATCGCGCTGCTGCTGACGGGGTGCTCACACGCCGTCACGGGAACGGCGACGATGGCACCAGGCCCGCGATCAGGGTCGGTGAGTGGGGACGGTGAATGCGCGACGGTCGAGGCACCGCTGGCCGACATCCCGTCGGCGAGCCCAACCGAGCCGCGGCTACGCATCCCCGTTCCGTCAGGATGGAAACGCAACGACCGAATGGACAGTCGAATAATCCGCTATGCCATCGTCGCGCCGAACCTGGCCACCGAGGGTTTCACCCCGAACGCGGTCGTCACCCTTGAATCGACGCGCGGCATTAAGGACACCGACGTGGTTTTCGACCAGAACCGCTCCAACCTCGTCTCCATGATGGGCGCGTTCGATCTCACGACCGAAACCAATACGACATGCGGATTTCCTTCGGAGACAACAGAGTACATGGCACCGGCGATGGGTCCAGCGCCCGAGCGACCGATCATCATGCACGCGGTCGTCGCCGACACCGGCCGCACCACATACCTGGCGACGTTGACGATCCAGACCGCCGATGCCCAGAATCCGGGCTACCAGCGTGCCGCGCAGGAAATCGTCGACGGGTTCCAAATGCTGCCGCCCCGCAGGTAATAATTGGCCGGTGACGACAGACTTCACCACAGTCTTATACAAGGTCGATGCATCGGTGGCGACCATCACGCTGAACCGGCCCGAGCATCTCAACACCATCGTTCCCCCGATGCCCGACGAGATCGAAGCCGCGATTGGGTTGGCCGAACGCGACCCGGCCGTCAAGGTCATCGTGCTGCGGGGTGCCGGACGCGCGTTCTCCGGTGGCTACGACTTCGGCGGCGGCTTCCAGCACTGGGGTCAGTCGATGAACACCGATGGCCGGTGGGACCCCGGCAAGGACTTCGCGATGGTCAGCGCCCGAGCGACCGGCCCCACCGGCAAGTTCATGGCGATCTGGAAGGCTTCCAAGCCCGTCATCGCGCAGGTGCACGGCTGGTGCGTGGGCGGTGCCAGCGACTATGCGCTGTGCGCCGATCTCGTCATCGCCAGCGACGATGCGGTCATCGGCACTCCGTATGCCCGGATGTGGGGTGCCTACTTGACCGGTATGTGGCTGTACCGACTGTCGCTGGCGAAAGTCAAATGGCACTCCCTCACCGGTGAACCACTCACCGGAAAAGAAGCTGCGGCAGTCGAACTCATCAACGAGTCGGTGCCTTTCGAGAAGCTCGAGGCGCGCGTCGCAGAGATCGCGGCCCGGCTGTCGAACATCCCGCTGTCCCAGCTGCAGGCGCAGAAACTGATCGTCAATCAGGCCTACGAGAACATGGGACTGGCGTCGACGCAGACGCTCGGCGGCATCCTCGACGGCTTGATGCGCAACACGCCCGAGGCACTGGCGTTCATCGACACCGCCTCCAACGAAGGAGTTCGAGCCGCCGTCGAACGCCGCGACGGCCCATGGGGCGACTACAGCCAGGCGCCGCCGGACAAGCGGCCAGACCCGTCGCACGTGATCGAGCCTTGACGAGCGCGCGGCTGATGCCCGGTGTGCGTGGCATGTAACCGAAGGACGACCAGGCACAGATGAACGCCACCGACGAAGTGATCGACGTCCGGGAACTGACATTCAGCTATCCCCAGAGCAAAAGGCCCGCGGTATGCGGCATGGACTTCGCCGTAGGTCGCGGTGAGATCTTCGGCTTCCTCGGTCCCAGCGGAGCCGGCAAGTCCACCACCCAAAAATTGCTGATCGGGTTGCTGCGCGGCCACGGCGGCCAAACCCTGGTCTGGGGCCGGGATCCGGTCGACTGGGGGCCGGACTACTACCAGCGCATCGGGGTGTCCTTCGAGCTACCCAATCACTATCTCAAGCTCACCGGTGTCGAGAATCTGAGATTCTTCGCATCGCTGTACGACGGGCGCACGTTGGATCCCCGGCCGCTGCTCGAGGCCGTCGGCCTTTCCGAAGCGGCGGATCTCCGAGTGGGCCGGTATTCCAAGGGCATGCAGATGCGTCTGACGTTCGCACGGTCGCTGATCAACCAACCCGAGCTGCTGTTCCTCGACGAACCCACCTCGGGGATGGACCCGGTGAACGCACGCACCGTCAAGGACATGATCCTGGATCTGAAGGCCCGCGGGCGGACCATCTTCCTGACCACCCACGACATGGCTACCGCCGACGAACTCTGTGACCGGGTGGCGTTCGTCGTGGACGGACGGATCGCGGCACTGGACACACCAGCCGAACTCAAGATCGCCCGTAGTCAACGTCTGGTACAGGTGCAATACCGGACCCCCGAGGGCACACTGGCGGCCGCGGAGTTCGCTCTGGACGGCCTGGCCGACGACCGGGACTTCCATGCAGTGCTGCGGGATCATCACGTGGAGACGATCCACACCAGAGAGGCCACCCTCAACGACGTGTTCGTCGACGTCACCGGCAGGAGCCTGTCGTGAAGAGGTGGTCGAGCGCGTTGCGGTGGGAAGCCACCACGCAAGTGCGGCAACGTTTCCTGCACGCTGCGGTGGTCTCCGGGTTGCTGTGGCTGGCGGTGTTACTGCCGATGCCGGCAGATATCCGTCCGATCGTCGAACCGTACGTGCTGGTCGGCGACATCACGATCATCGGATTCTTCTTCATCGGCGGTTCGGTGTTCTTCGAAAGACAGGAACGAACCCTGAGCGCGGTGATCTGTAGCCCGCTGCGGTTCTGGGAGTATCTCTCGGCGAAAATCGCTGTGCTCATGTCCGTTTCAGTGGTTGTCGCCCTGATCGTGGTAGGCGTCACCCACGGTGCCGGGATCTTTCTGCTGCCGGTGGTGGCCGGAGTCGTGCTGGGCACGCTGGTGATGTTGCTGGCCGGATTCGCCTCGTCGTTGCCGTTCTCATCGGTCAGCGACTGGTTCCTGTCGACGACGGTACCGCTGGCGATCCTGGCGCTGCCGGTCCTACATCTGTCCGGTGTCTGGCCCAGCCCCGTGCTGTATCTCATCCCGACCCAGGGGCCGCTGCTGCTGTTCGGGTCAGCGTTCGATCAACTAACCCTCACACCGTGGCAGCTCACCTACGCTGTGGTGTACCCGTTGCTGTGTGCGACCGGGCTGTACTGGCTGTCGAAGATGCTGTTCGGCCGGTACGTGATCCAACGGTCCGGAGTACTGTGAATCCGCGTGCATGGGGCGCATTCGGCCGCAACGACATTCGCGGCACCTACCGCGATCCACTGCTGGTCATGCTGGTACTGGCGCCGGTGATCTGGACGGTTGGCGCCGTCGTTCTGGTGCCCCCGGTGACCAGAACGTTGGCCCGCCGCTACGACTTCGACCTGGTTCCCTACTACCCCCTGGTGATCACCGCGTTGCTGCTGTTGACCAGCATCATCATCGTTGGCGGGTTGGGCGCGTTTCTGGTCCTCGACGAGATCGACGCCGGCACCCTCACCGCGCTGCGGGTCACCCCGGTGTCGCTGGCCAGCTTCTTGGCCTACCGCGCAGCCACCGTCGTGGTCGTCACCACGGTCTACGTGGTGGCCACGATGTCGTTCAGCGGGATACTCCGGCCGGGGCTGGTGCCGGCGCTCGTCCCCATCGGCATGATCACCGGCCTGTCGTCGGTGGTGACGCTGCTGCTGATCGTCGCCGTGGCCAGCAACAAAATTCAGGGCATCGCGATGGTGCGCCTGCTGGGCATCATCATCGCCGGTTTGCCGGCTCTTCGTAAATGAGAGTGCGCAGGTGGTTGGCGGTTGGCCGGGTTTGTGGGCCGTGTCGTTGAGCTGAGGCGGGTCCTCGGTGGGTGACGATTCGGGTTCCTACACTCGCCCACCACCACACCGAGGTGACCCTTGTCGAAGGTTACTGCCTGCCCGCGTTCTGTTGTTGCCGACACGATCATGCGCACCATCGAGCTCGGGGTGACTATCACCGATGCGGCGGTCGATGAGAAGCAGACGACGATTTTCTGCACTCCGGTGGCGCGCGATCCCCGCTGTCCTGATTGCGGTCACGACGGGCGCTACCGCGACACTGTCACCCGGCCGTTGACCGACCTGCCTGTAGCCGGTTACCCGCTGGTGCTGCAGGTCGCTGTACCCCGCTACCGCTGCACCACCGCCGAGTGTGGGCGGTCGGTGTTCAACCAGGATCTGGGCACGCTCGCCGCACCGAGATCATCTACCACGCGGCGCTGTGCCCGGTATGTGTTGCGGCGGTTGATGATCGACCGCACCACCATTTCGGCCATCGCGGGCGAACTGGGCCTGTCCTGGCATACGGTCAGTACGATCGCCATGCGCACCGTCGCCAGTCTGATCGCTGCGGCCGGCCCTGATCGGCTCGACGGCGTGCGGGTCATCGGGGTCGATGAGCACCGCTGGGCGCCGCGTCGCCGCGGCACCGAGGGCTTCGTCACGCTGATCATCGACCTCACACCCGTCCACGACGGCACCGGGCCTGCGCGGCTGCTCGACCTGGTGGCGGGACGCTCGGCGGCCGCGTTGTCGACCTGGCTGGCCGATCAGCCGTCGGCGTTTCGCGAGCAGGTCGAGGTGATCGCCATGGATGGCTTCGGCGGCTACAAGACTGCCGCGGCAGACGAGTTGCCCGAGGCCACTGCGGTGATGGACCCCTTCCATGTCGTCGCGTTGGCCGGCGCCAAGCTGGATCTGATCCGCCAACGCATCCAACAACTGACTTGTGGTCACCGTGGCCGTACCGGCGACCCGCTCTACGGTGTGCGGCGCACCCTACGCACCCGCTTTCCGCTGCTGACCAGCCGACAACGGGCACGGCTGGAAGCGGTGTTCGCCGACGACAACCATCTCGCCGTCCAGGTGACATGGAGCATCTACCAGCGCATCATCGCCGCCTACGGCCACCCCGACCGGCGCCGCGGCAAGACCATGATGACCGCAATCATCGACTCCCTGCGCCGCGGCGTACCTGCGGTCCTCGAAGAACTCGCTCAGCTGGGCCGCACCCTGCACCGCCGCCGCGCCGACATCCTGGCGTTCTTCGACCACCACACCTCCAACGGCCCGACCGAGGCCATCAACGGCCGCCTGGAAGCCCTGCGCCGCAACGCCCTGGGGTTCCGCAACCTGGCCCACTACCGCTGGCGCTCGCTACTGCACAGTGGCGCCCTGCACTCACTGGTCAATGCACTCTGAATTACGAAGAGCCGCTTTGGCTCTTCGTAAATGAGAGTGCGCAGGTGGTTGGCGGTTGGTCGGGTTTGTGG
>JAGQTR010000260.1 GCA_020438915.1 Mycobacterium sp. | reverse complement strand
TGCGCCTGACCGTGGACGGCGAAGAGCGCGTGCTGCGCGACCAGTTGACCTATAAAGGCGTCCTGGTCGAGGACGTCCCCAACCTGGCGTGGATCATCGGCTACACCAACGCCTCGTGGACTCTCAAGGCCGACATCTCCGGTACCTATCTGTGCCGCCTGCTCCAGCATATGGACGACAACGGCTACACCGCTGCGGTGCCCCGCGATCTCGACGGCTGCGCACTGGACACCTGCATGTTCGACATGCTCAGCTCCGGGTACGTCAAGCGCGGCCAGAACGAGTTGCCCCGCCAGGGTTCCAAGCATCCGTGGAGGGTGCTCATGCACTACGAGAAGGACTCCGAAGTTCTGCTCGAAGACCCGGTCGACGACGGTGTGATGCAGTTCAGCCGCGTGTCCGTTGGCGAGGCGGTGGCATGAAACTCCGCAAGGCTGCGGTGCGGGCGGTGCTACGAGCATCGCGGCCACCGTTCGCCTCCCGCCGTCTGGGAGTCGGTGGGCGGCGGCTCATGCTCGCCACACTCACCGCCGCGGCCCTACCCCCGAAGGGCACCCGCTACCAACGCATCACCGTCGCGGGTATCCCTGTCGAGAGGGTTCAACCACCACACTCGGTGGCCCACGGAACACTGATCTACCTGCACGGTGGGGCCTATGCGCTGGGAAGCGCGAAGGGCTACCGGGGAATGGTGGCGCAGCTGGCCGCGGCAGCCGGCATGACGGCACTCCTCCCCGAGTATTCCCGGGCTCCCGAGGCCCGGTATCCGATCGCCCTCGAGGAAATGGTCGCAGTCTATTCCCAGCTGCTCGAGGATGGGTTGGACCCGAAAACCACGGTCATCGCCGGTGATTCCGCCGGCGGCGGACTGACGCTGGCGCTGGCTATGGTGCTGCGCGACCGCGGAATCGCGCTCCCGGCCGCACTCGGCCTGATCTGCCCCTGGGCCGACCTCGCCCTCGATATCGACCAGCAGAGGCCGGTGTTGCGCGACCCGCTGATCCTGCCGTCGATGTGCTGGGAATGGGCACCGCGCTACGTCGGGTCAGCGGATCCACGGTGCGCCGGCATCTCACCGGTGTACGGCGATATGACCGGCCTGCCGCCGATCGTCATGCAGAGCGCCGGGGACGACCCGATCTCGGCAGATGCGTCGAAAATCGAAACTGCCTGCGCTGCTTCGAAGAGCCCGATCGAGCATCGCCGGTTCGACGGCTGGTGGCACGACTTCCACCTTCAGGTCAGTCTGCTTCCCGAAGCACGTGATGCGCTGGTCGACCTCGGCTCGAAACTGCGTCACCACCTCCCCACCCCGGACCCACGGATCCACTCGTTTCAACGAAAGGTTTCTGCATCATGAGCGAATTCGAAGGTAAAGTCGCCGTCATCACCGGAGCCGGCTCCGGCATCGGCAGGGCGCTGGCTGTCAACCTTGCGGAGAAGGGCGCCAAGCTCGCGCTCTCCGATGTCGATAACGACGGGCTCGCCGAAACCGTCAGCCAGGCCCGAGCGCTGGGCGCAGATGTCAAATCCGACCGCCTCGACGTCGCCGAGCGGGAGGCGGTGCTGGCCTACGCCGACGCGGTTGCCGCACACTTCGGTGAAGTCCACCAGGTCTACAACAATGCTGGCATCGCCTACAACGGCAATGTCGAAAGTTCTGACTTCAAGGACATCGAGCGGATCATGGACGTCGACTTCTGGGGCGTCGTCAACGGGACCAAAGCCTTTCTGCCGCATGTTATCGCATCCGGCGACGGGCACATCGTCAACATCTCCAGCCTGTTCGGGCTGATCGCGGTGCCCGGTCAAAGTGCGTACAACGCAGCCAAGTTCGCCGTGCGCGGCTTCACCGAGGCGCTACGCGAGGAGATGCTGGTCGCCAAGTACCCGGTCAAGGTGACATGCGTTCATCCCGGCGGTGTCAAGACCGCCGTCGCCCGCAACGCCACCGTTGCCGACGGCTTCGACCAGCAAAGCTTCGCCGCGTTCTACGACAAGTGGCTGCTCCTGCATTCACCGGAAATGGCAGCGAACACGATTGTCAACGGAGTCGCCAAGGGCCGCGCCCGAGTGGTGATCGGGATCGAGGCAAAAGCAGCGGACCTGATCGCTCGAATCACCGGGTCGGGGTACCAACGGATCGTTGCCGCCGCAGTGGCGAAATTCTTCCCGTGGGCGAAGTAGCCGGCGCAAAATATTTCAGGAAAGGGAATCGCGATGAAAACCACCGCCGCAGTTCTGTTAGAAGCCGGTAAGCCGTTCGAAGTGATGGAACTCGACCTCGACGGTCCAGGGCCGGGTGAGGTGCTGATCTCCTACACCGCCGCTGGCCTGTGCCATTCCGACCTGCACCTCACCGACAGTCAGTTGCCGGCCCGCTACCCGATCGTGGGCGGCCATGAGGGGTCCGGGATCATTGAGGACGTCGGCGCCGGCGTCACCAAGGTCAAGCCCGGCGACCACGTCGTGTGCAGCTTCATTCCCAACTGCGGGACGTGCCGCTACTGTTCTAGCGGGCGGCAAAGCCTCTGCGACATGGGTGCCACGATCCTGGAAGGTTGCCTGCCTGACGGCAGCTTCCGTTTCCACTCCAACGGAACAGATTTCGGTGGCATGTGCATGCTCGGAACATTTTCCGAGCGGGCCACCATCTCGCAGCACTCGGTCGTCAAGATCGATGATTGGCTTCCGCTGGAGACCGCGGTACTGGTCGGTTGCGGCGTGCCGTCGGGTTGGGGCTCGGCGGTCAACGCCGGGAACCTCCGGCCGGGCGACACCGCCGTCATCTACGGCGTCGGCGGCCTGGGTGTCAACGCGGTCCAGGGGGCGATCGCGGCAGGCTGCAAATACGTGGTCGTCGTGGACCCGGTGGCGCTCAAGCGTGACACCGCACTGAAGTTCGGCGCCACCCATGCCTTTGCCGACGCCGCCGGCGCCGCACAGAAGGTCAACGAGCTCACCTGGGGCCAGGGCGCCGACGCGGCGCTGATCCTGGTCGGCACTGTCGACGAAGAGGTCGTCTCGGCGGCGACGGCGGTAGTCGGAAAAGGCGGCACCGTCGTCATCACCGGCCTGGCCGACCCGACGAAGCTCACCGTGCATGTCTCCGGAACGGACCTGACCCTCAACGAGAAGACGATCAAGGGTTCGCTGTTCGGTTCGTGCAATCCGCAGTACGACATCGTGCGGTTGTTGCGACTCTACGACGCCGGTCAGCTCAAGCTGGACGAACTGGTGACCCGCACCTATACCCTCGAGGAAGTGAACCAGGGTTATCAAGACCTGCGCGACGGCAAGAACATCCGCGGCGTCATCGTGCACTGACCCGTTCGGTGAACGCACCCCCGATCCCCATCGGCCATTCGGAAAGAAGGTAGGCGACACGATGACCGAGCACGATCTCGGCGGCAGCATGGATGACTACCCGCTGACGCTCACGAGCATCATCGAGCGGGTTGAGCGCCTGCACACCGACCGTAAGGTGGTGTCCCGGAGGCCGTCTGGAGCCATCACTCGCACCACCTTCGGTGACTGCGCCGACCGAGCTCACCGGCTCGCCGGCGCCCTCGCCGAACTCGGCGTAGGACGGGGAGATCGGGTTGCCACGTTGCTGTGGAATCAGAGCGAGCATCTCGAGTTGTACTTCGCGGTCCCGGGGATGGGTGCCGTCATCCACACCTTGAACCCTCGGCTGTTCCCTGAGGAGCTCGCTTTCATCGTCGATGATGCGCAGGACTCGATCATCGTCGTCGACGAATCCCTGCTGGGGGTCTTCGAAACATTCCGTGCGGCACTTGATTTCGCCCATGTCATCGTGGTTACTCACTCCGGTGAGGCCCCGGACGGGATGCTCGACTACGAGTCGTTGATCAGCGGCGCCGAACCGGTCGCGTGGCCGGCACTCGACGAGCGCAGTGCCGCGGCGATGTGCTACACATCGGGAACCACCGGCAGGCCCAAGGGTGTGGTCTACTCCCACCGCGCTCTGGTGCTGCATTCGCTGGTTGCCGCGATGCCGGACCAGCTTTCTGTATCGGCAAGGGACACAATTCTTCCCGTTGTACCAATGTTCCACGCGAATGCGTGGGGGCTGCCCTACGCGGCTGCACTGACAGGCGCGCATCTGGTCCTGCCCGGCCCACATCTGGATCCCGAGAGTGTGCTCGACCTGTGCGCCGAGGAGGGTGTCACGATGGCGGCCGGCGTGCCCACCGTCTGGATCGCCATGCTGGCGGCGCTGGACGCCGAGCCCAGTCGGTGGGACCTGGCGGCTCTGGATCGCTTGGTTGTCGGTGGCGCAGCCGTGCCGCGGTCGATGTTCGAGGGGTTCGACCGCCATGGCCTGACAATCATCCAAGCGTGGGGTATGACCGAGACGGCACCGCTGGGCACACTGTGCCGGCTGCCGGCCGATCTCGACGACCACGACGCCGATGAGCGGTATGGGTATCGCGGACGCCAGGGCGTCGCTCTCCCGTTTTTCGAGACCCGCGCACGTGATGACGAGGGCCGGTTGATCGCCTGGGACGACGTCGCCACCGGCGAGCTCGAAGTGCGTGGACCATGGGTGGCAGCCAGCTACCACCGCGGCCGGGGCGCCGACAGCTTCACCGCCGACGGCTGGTTCAAGACCGGGGATGTGGTGCGTATCGACGAGCGTGGGTGCATCCGGATCTGCGACCGTTCCAAAGATTTGGTGAAGTCCGGGGGCGAGTGGATTTCCTCGGTCGATCTGGAGAACCACCTGATGTCCCACCGGGCGGTCGCGCAAGCCGCAGTTATCGCCATCCCCGACGATCGCTGGGGCGAGCGGCCACTGGCGGTTGTTTCATTGTGCACGGGCGCCGAGGTTTCGCCGACAGAGCTGCGTGAGCACCTCGCGCAGGAATTCGCCAACTGGCAGCTGCCGGACCGCTTCGAGTTCGTGGCCACGATCCCGTGCACGGCCACCGGCAAGTTCAAGAAAACAGCGCTGCGCGAGCAGTTCGCCGCAACCTGACGCCTGCCGCTCGATATCCGGGCACACTCTACGGTCATGACCGTGCTGAACGACACCACCGTGCTGCCCAACGGCCTCAGCATCGAGGCGGCCCGCGCGCAGGCAGCTCGCGCCTACGAACTCGACCGCACCCATGTGTTTCATTCGTGGTCCGCGCAGGCCGACATCGCACCGATGACGATCACTGCGTCGCAGGGTTGCTATGTGTGGGACGGCGATGGCCACCGGCTGCTGGACTTCTCCTCGATGTTGGTGAACACCAACATCGGTCATCAGCACCCGAGAGTCGTTGCCGCCATTGCCGAACAGGCCGCCAAACTGTGCACGGTGGCACCGCAGCACGCCAACGACGCCCGCTCCGAGGCTGCCCGGCTCATCGCCGAACGCACCCCGGGGGCGCTCGACAAGATTTTCTTCACCAACGGTGGCGCGGACGCGGTCGAGCACGCCGTGCGGATGGCCCGGTTGCACACCGGCCGCTACAAGGTGCTGGCGCGCTACCGCTCGTATCACGGCGGCACCGAGACCGCGATCAACCTCACCGGCGATCCGCGGCGCTGGCCCAACGATCACGGCAACGCCGGCGTCGTCCACTTCTTCGGCCCGTTCCTGTACCGGTCGC
>JAGQTR010000259.1 GCA_020438915.1 Mycobacterium sp. | reverse complement strand
GCGGCAGGTAGAACATGAAGGTCTCCTCGAGCTCGAGGCGGACCTCCTCGCTGACCTTTTTCAGGATCGGGTCCCCGGGCACGATCTCCGGAGAACCACCAAGGTCGTCATCCCAGTTCGCCGACCACTCGACCTTCATCGGCTTGCCGCTGATCAGGCTACGCGGCGGGGCCGTCGGCATGTGCTCGCCCAGCGGGGCGTTCGTCAGGTTTTCGTAGTCGTAGGTCCACGGCTCGTAGTAGTCGTTGATGCTGGGCAATTTCGGGTTGGAGAAGATGCGCAGCAGCTTGCTCAGCCGGCCGCCATCACGCAACCGCAGCCGCCCCCGCTTGTCGCGAATCCAGCCGCCGCGCCAGCGCTCCTGGTCCTCGTAGGTGCGCGGATAACCCTGTCCAGGGCGGGTTTCGACGTTGTTGAACCACACATACTCGGTGCCCGCCCGGTTGGTCCAGGCCTGTTTACACGTCACCGAGCAGGTATGGCAGCCGATGCATTTGTCGAGGTTCATTACCATCGCCATCTGCGCCATGATCTTCATATGCTCACTCCGCTAGCTCCGTTGGGTAGCACTCCGCTGGGCAGCATCAGTACTCGACTGTCTGCGATCGGCGACGGACAACCGTTACTTCGTCGCGTTGGTTTCCGGTGGGGCCCAGGTAATTGAACGCAAACGCAGTTTGGGCGTAGCCGCCGGCGAGGTGACTGGGTTTGACCAGCAGCCTGGTCAGCGAGTTGTGGATGCCACCTCGGGTGCCGGTTTTCTCGGTCAGTGGCACGTCGATGGTGCGTTCCTGGGCGTGATAGACGAACACCACGCCCTCAGGCATCCGGTGCGAGACGACCGCGCGGCACACAAAGACACCGTTACGGTTGACGGCCTCAACCCAATCATTGTCGCGCACAGCGATCTTCGCGGC
Source organism: Mycobacterium sp. (assembly GCA_020438915.1). GTDB lineage: Bacteria > Actinomycetota > Actinomycetes > Mycobacteriales > Mycobacteriaceae > Mycobacterium. Next base: position 2,484 of record JAGQTR010000259.1, on the reverse strand, counting down.
GTCAATCGGGCTCATCCACATCGTCGGGCCCCCGCGGGACAGCGAAAGCATGAAGAGGTTGTCCTGGTATTCGGAGTGAATGGACCACTTGGAGTGTGGGGTGAGATAGCGCACCGTCAGCCCCACTCCTTCGCTCTCGGTGCCCGCGGAACCCAACTGGGGCTCACCGAACAGCCGCGCCATGTCCAGCGGAGGTCGATAGGTGGGTAGCTGTTCGCCGAGTTCCTCGAGCCAGTCGTGATCGACATAGAAGTGCATTCGGCCGGTCAGCGTGTGAAAAGGCTTGAGTTCCTCAATGTTCACGGTGAAAGGGGCGTAGCGACGCCCGCCGGTCTCGCTGCCGGACCATTCCGGGCTGGTGATCACCGGGACCGGCCGGGCTTGGGTGTCGGCGTAGGTGATGCGGCGTTCCTCGCTGCCCTCGGCCAGATGCACCAGTTTGCGCCCGGTGCGCTTCTCGAGTTCCCGGAAACCCTCGACTGCGAGCCGACCGTTCGAGGTGCCCGACAATGCGAGGATGACGTCGGCCATCCGCTCGGCCGTCGTAACCGCCGGCCGCCCCTCGGCCGCTCCGGAATTCATGACCCCGAACTTGGCTGCCAGCTCGGCGACTTCGGCGTCGGGGTGGGTGGTGACGCCCTTGGTGGTCAGGCCCAGCTTCTCGACGAGCGGGCCCAGTGCGGCCCACTTGTCGGCGATCGCGGCGTAGTCGCGTTCGACCACCGCGATCGGGCCCATTGTCTTGCCCGGAACCGGTGTTTCCCCGGTGACGCGCCAATCATGTTCGGTACCGGCGGGGTACGCCATTGCCCCGGGGGTGTCGTGCTGCAGCGTGCCGAGCACCACGTCGGTGCGAGTGCCGAGGTGCTTTGCGGCAAGGGTGCTGAATGTCCGCGCGATCGCGCCGAACGCTTCGTAGTCCGAGCGGGTTTCCCACGGCGGGTCGATGGCCGGGGTGAAAGCGTGGATGAAGGGATGCATGTCGGTGCTCGACAGGTCCCCCTTCTCGTACCAGGTTGCTGCGGGGAGCACGACATCGGACAACAACGTCGTCGAGGTCATCCGGAAGTCGATCGACATCAGCATGTCGACCTTGCCCTCGGGGATAGCACCGGACTCATCCAGGGTCCAGGCGATATCGTTGGGACGCAGCTCTTCCGGGGTCGGCTCGGCCTGCAAGTTCGAGGTGGTGCCGAGAAGGTGCCGAAGGAAGTATTCGTTACCTTTGCTGGAGGAGCCCAGCAGGTTCGCACGCCAGATACTCAGCACCCGTGGCCAGTTCGCCGGATTGTCCGGATCGGTGACGGCCAACTTCAGCTTTCCCGCGGCCAGCTGTTCTGCGACATAGGCAGGTATCTCCGTACCAGCCTCCTTCGCATCGTCGGCGACGTCGAGGCTGGACCTGTCGAACTGCGGATAGAACGGGGTCCAGCCCATCGCCACCGCGGAGGCGAGCACATCCATCGTGTGCTTGTCGCGGAACCGTCCCCGGCCCAGTGGGCTGGCCAGGGCGTCAGCGCGGTATCCGTCGTACCGCCACTGGCCGGTGTGGGCGTACCAGTAGGAGGTGCCCGCCATCTGCCGCGGCGGCCGCGACCAGTCGGTTCCCATCGCCATCGCCGTCCACCCGGTGACCGGGCGACACTTCTCCTGACCCACGTAGTGCGCCCAGCCGCCGCCGTTTCGCCCCATCGAGCCGGTGAGCAACAACATCGCCAGCACCGCTCGGTAGGTCGCGTCACCGTGGAACCACTGGCAGATTCCGGCGCCCATGATGATCATCGATCGGCCGCCGGAGTCCTCGGCATTGCGGGCGAACTCTTTGGCAATCCGGATCGCCTGTGAGGCCGACACCCCGGTGATGGCCTCCTGCCAGGCCGGGGTATAGGGCTGCGACGGGTCGTCGTAGCCGGTGGGCCAGGTGCCCGGCAGGCCCGGCCGGACGACCCCGTACTGGGCCAGCATCAAATCGAAGACGGTGCAGACGCGGTGTCCGCCGACGCGGCGGACCGGAACACCGCGAGTCAACGTCGCGCCGTGCCCATCGGCGGTGTCGAATCGGGGCAGGTGCACCAGTGCGGTCTCGCCGTCGGCCGCCGCGACGGTGAGGGCGGGCACCAGATCGCCGAGTTCGAGGTTCCACTTGCCCACACCCTCGTCGCCGTAGCGGAAACCGAGTGAACCCTGCGGTACCACAACGGTGTCGGTCGCGCCGTCGACCAGCACTGGTTTGAACGCGGCGTTCTCCGCCTGCGCGGCCTCCCCGCCGAGATCGGCGGCGGTGAGATTCTTTCCGGCCACCAGCGCACCGTTGCGTTCCTCGAGCTTGACCAGGAACGGCAGGTCGGTGTACTGCCGGACGTAGTCGACGAGGAACGGAACCCGTTTCTCGACAAAGCACTCCCTGAGGATCACATGGCCCATCGCCATCGCCAGCGCGCCGTCGGTGCCTGCCGCGCACGGCATCCACTCGTCGGCGAACTT
>JAGQTR010000258.1:4133-4734 GCA_020438915.1 Mycobacterium sp. | reverse complement strand
ATCTTCTCCGCGATCCGGGCGGCGTCCTCGAGGCCGTGCAGGCCCGGCAGCAGGACCAGTATCTCATCTCCTCCGGTACGCCCGACCGTGTCGCCATGGCGTACGCACTGGCAGATGCGTTCCGCCAGGGCCCGAAGCACGAGGTCACCCACGACATGACCGTGGGTGTCGTTGATCGCCTTGAAATGGTCTACGTCGCAGAACAGCACACCGAGGTGGTCGCCCGGGTCCCGCGAGCACGTCAGGGCGGTCTCAAGGCGAGCGATCGCCTCAGCGCGGTTGACCAGCCCCGTGAGGGTGTCGAAGCGGGCCAATCGCTCCAGTTGCCGATGGGTTTCGATCAACTCATCGTGTTGACGACGCAACCGTTGTTCATACTCCCGGCGCTCGGTGACGTCGCGAATCGCCGCGAGCACCTGCAGGCTTTGCGCCGTGTGCAGCGGGCTCAGACTGATGGCGACCGGGAATTCCGTGCCATCGCGGCGCAAGCCCCACAACTCCATACCGACACCCATCGATCGCACCGCCGGATCGGCGAAAAAGTCCAGACGATGTCGAACATGCTTGTCCCGGAACCGCTTCGGAAGAAGCGTTTCGACCC
>JAGQTR010000258.1:0-3994 GCA_020438915.1 Mycobacterium sp. | reverse complement strand
CGTGCCTGCGCCTGGGCGCGTTCCTGCTCGGCCTCGGCGCGCTTGCTGCTGAGCGACTCCTTCTCGATCAGCAGCCGCTGCTCACGTTGGCTGGCAAAGAACACGGCCATTCCGATAACGACGGTTCCCACGGTGATCGACAGCACCCAGACTGCATCTGGGTGCAGACCGACATCGAGCAACAGCAGTCGCGAAGCCCCGATCGCAACCGGTAGTCCGGCAAGGATCGCAACCAACCGGACCAGCGTCCACCGATCCGGCCGCGCCAGCAGCCACGCGATCGGCTGCCGGTCCGGGCGCGCCATCAACGTCGCCGCGTTCAACAACAACAGGCTGACGACCGACCCGATCGCCTGGCCAGTCGCCCGGGTAACGTCCATCAGCAGTAGAGCCCCGAACACGTACCTCAGGGCCGTGACCGTCGGCAGCACCGCCGCAGCTGCCAGGCACACCGGCCAGACGACGCGGGCCCACCGCCGATTCAATCGGATGAGCCACACGGCCACCGCCAGCGCCACCACCGACAGCACGGTCCAGGTGCTCGGGCGACCGGGCCAAGCCGCTTGCGTGGCAGCCACCCCGCCGGCGAAGAACCACTGGTCCACACCGAACGACTTGCCGGTGGCATACTCCGCCAGGAACACGGCCCCGATGACCCCGGTCGCGGTCGCCAGCGCACGTCCCGTCCACACCAGAGCGGGCGCCGGACGCCCCAATTGCACCAGGATCGACACCCCTAGCACGGCCGAGATCGCCGCCGACCAGGGCGCCATGTACGGCCACGACGGGAAGACCCGCGTGAGGTCGGCGTTATCGGTCGCCCAGCCCACCCAGTTCGACACGGCGAGGACGAGCGTGACGCCGGCAGCGACACGCGCACACCGCGCCAGCAACTGCTCCCGCCGAGGGATGGGGGTGGACAGGCCGTCAAGCACGTCAACCTGCCCCCGTCGCCTGTTTGAGGAGATGCCAGCGTACTGAAACTACCTAAGGCGCTGGTGAAACACCGCCGTACACGCTGAGGAGGACTCCACGGGAATCCCCGCCGACCGACCACGGACACCGGGCGGCACAGTGGATGTCACCGCAGGACGCCGACGATGAGAATGATGGTGGCTGCGATCATCGCGGGCGCCAGCGATACCAACAGGAAGTTGACGACGCTCTCCTTGGCGGCGGATGCGACGTGCTCGCCCGCCGCGACCGGTGCGAACTTTCGGCCGGCACCCCACATCGCTGCGAGTTGTGTCGCCAACCAGTTGGCGTACGTGCCATATGCCAGCAGTGCCACTACGACGACCTGCCACACGTGCGGCAGATCGAGATGTGACCACAGTAGACCGACGGCGATGAGAAACGGGCCGTTCGTCATGCCCTGCAGATGACTGGCCAACCCCATTCGCGGGTTCTTCAGCGCGGGAACCGCCAGCCCGGTCACAAGACCGAGGAGGAAGAGGACCAGCCCCAAAACAAAGAGAAGCGTCTGCATAATCGGATATTAGGTAGAGCCCTCTGCCAGTTACACGTTGAACCGAAATTCCACCACGTCGCCGTCGGCCATCACGTAGTCCTTACCCTCCATCCGCACCTTGCCTGCGGCTTTCGCGGCGGCCATCGAACCGGCGGCGACGAGGTCGTCGTAGGACACGATCTCGGCCTTGATGAAGCCTTTCTCGAAGTCCGAATGGATGACTCCGGCAGCCTTGGGCGCGGTGTCGCCCTGACGAATAGTCCAGGCGCGGGCCTCTTTCGGGCCCGCCGTCAGGTACGTCTGCAGCTTCAGCGTGTGAAAACCTGCCCGCGCCAAGGCATCCAGCCCTCGTTCTGTCTGACCGATCGACTCGAGCAGTTCGGCGGCCGACTCCTCGTCGAGCTCCAGGAGCTCTGCTTCGATCTTGGCGTCCAGGAAGACCGCGTCGGCCGGTGCAACCAGATCACGCAACTCGGCCAGCCGCCCCGAGTCGGTAAGCACCGACTCGTCGGCATTGAACACGTAGAGAAATGGCTTGGAGGTCATCAGGTTCAGCTCTCGAAGCAACGACACGTCCACCCCCGCCGAGAAGAGAGTCGTGCCGCCGTCGAGAACCTGCTGGGCCGAAACGGCTGCGTCGTACACCGGTTTGCGGTCCTTGTGGGTCCGGGCCTCTTTCTCCAGCCGCGGCAGCGCCCGTTCCAGGGTCTGCATGTCCGCCAGGATCAGCTCGGTCTCGATGATCTCGATGTCGGACTTGGGATCCACCCGACCGTCGACGTGAACGACATCATCGTCGGCGAATACCCGCACCACCTGACAGATGGCGTCGCTCTCGCGGATGTTGGCCAGGAACTTGTTACCCAACCCGGCACCCTCGGACGCCCCTTTGACGATGCCGGCGATGTCGACGAACGTCACCGGCGCGGGCACGACTTTCTCAGAACCAAAGATCCTGGCCAGCTCGCCAAGGCGCGAATCAGGGAGCGCCACCACGCCCTCGTTCGGCTCGATCGTCGCGAACGGGTAATTGGCGGCCAGCACGTCGTTACGCGTCAGCGCGTTGAACAACGTCGACTTTCCGACGTTTGGAAGTCCGACAATTCCCAGATTCAGGCCCACGGACTCCAGAGTCTAGGAGAAGTGATCGGCACGCCACTGCGCGCTAGCGGCGTCTCGCGATACGAGCCGGTACGGTCGACCTGTGTCAGGACAGCGCGCGCAGCCGGCGATACCAGCCGATCACCGCTCTGCCCACCCCAATTTTCCGGGAGTTCCCTGGTGGGGCGCGGTCCTCATCGCCGTCGTCTCGGCGACGTTGGGGTTCGCCTTCAACGCCGGCTCCGGCGGCAAGGAGCTGACCGGGGTCTTTTCGGCCCTATACGCGCTCGGCTGCCTGGGCGCGGTACTTGCGGTGCGGCAGGCGGCGGTGTTCACCGCTGTCATCCAGCCGCCGCTGATCCTGTTCGTCATGGTGCCCGGGGCCTACTACTTGATGCACAGCTCCGATATCCACGGCATCAAAGACGTCCTGATCAACTGTGGCTACCCCTTGATCGAGCGATTTCCGCTGATGTTCTTCACCTCGGCGGCTGTGCTGCTTATCGGTGTCGCCCGGTGGTATCTGGGCGCGTCGTCGCAAGACAGCGCACCCGCCGCGGACCCGACGCCTGCCACCGGCGGTGGGCTCGCCGCGAAGTTGACGTCATTGCTGGGCAAGGCTTCCGATGCTTCGGGCCGGGATCCGCGGCGCCGCCATTCCGTCGACCGCCGACCCAACGACGGACCGAAGGCCACCGCCGGCCGGGAAGCCCGTGGCCGCCGCCCTGCCAAGCGTGCCGGCGGCGCACCGTCCCGCTCCCGGCATGCGCGCCCGCCCCGCACCGAGTTCACCGAACCGGCCATGGACGCTGACCGGCCCCGCAGACGCCGTCCCCGGCCCAACGAACCGTCCCCGGCGGCCGAGCCGCGCCGCCCCGGCCGTGGATCGTCACAAAGAGACCCCCGCCGAGCCGTCCCGCCAAGCGAACGTCGAGCAGCCCACGACCGAGCCGAGTGGCGCGAACCGCCACCATCCGGTCGTCGCTACGAGGATTACGAACCGAGGGAACCGCACCGTCGGACCGGTAACGGCTCGCATCACCCGGTATCGCGGGTGCGCTACCGCGGCTCCGGCGACCCGGACGACCAGCCTGAATACCGGCCCCGCCGGCGCGCGCCCCGCAACGCCAAGCCCGACCGGTGGGAATACGACATCTAAGCCGCTGCATCGACTAAGCCGCTGCAGCGAACTGGGGTTCAGGGCTGTGATCGTGCCGCGAGCAACAACCGTGGCCCTCGGCTCGGCGAGCCGAAACCCGAACTAGTGCCGCGCCGGGCGAATCTCCCGCGGCAACGCGAACACCAGGGTCTCGTTGGCAGTGGTCACCGGCTGAACGATATCGAAGCCGTACTCGGCCAACCGCTCCAGCACTCCCCGCACCAGGACCTCGGGGACCGACGCGCCGGAGGTGACGCCGACGG
>JAGQTR010000257.1 GCA_020438915.1 Mycobacterium sp. | reverse complement strand
GGCTACCTGTTCGTGATGGGCCGGATCGACGACGTCATCAACGTTGCCGGGCACCGTCTGTCGACGGGGGCGATCGAGGAAGTCCTCGCCACCCATCCGTCGGTGGCGGAGTGCGCGGTGATCGGGGTGGCCGACGAGATCAAGGGACAGGCTCCGCGAGGCCTTGTGGTCGTCAAAGCGGGCGCACCGACCGACGGGCTCGCCGAGGAGCTGGTGCAGCTGGTGCGCGCCGAGATCGGTGCGGTGGCCTCGTTCAAGCTCGTCGACGTCGTCCCCGCGTTACCGAAGACGCGGTCGGGCAAAATCTTGCGCAAGACGATGCGCGGGATCGCAGCCGGACGCGACGAACCGGTGCCGTCGACCATCGAGGACCCCGCGGTGCTGGATGCGCTCACGCAGATTCTGCGGCACTGACCGATGTTCACTGCCCGCCGCGCCTGGGTACTTCCTCTTCAGACACGTCAATAATCCGGCGTGAAGGGAGGCGGGTAGATGGCTGTAGCCCCGAAGTACTCGGCACCCCCGAAATACATGGCCGTCCAGGCCGCAGCCATGATCGTTGCAGGCGGGGTGGCGGTGCTTGGCGTGCTGGGTTTCATCCCGGGATTGACCACAGAGTTCTACCAGCTCAGCTGGGCAGGGCAGCGTTCTGAGACGTTGCTTTTCGGCACGTTCGCGGTGTCGGCCTTGATGAACATCGGCCACCTGGTGATCGGAGCCGCAGGATTCATCCTGGCCAGGTCCTATGCCGGCGCCCGCGCGTACCTGCTCGCCGGCGGGGCAATCTATCTGGGTCTGTGGCTCTACGGAGTGCTCGTGGAGCGAGGCAGCAGCGCCCACGTGCTCCCGCTCAATGGCGCCGACCACTGGCTGCATCTGGGTCTTGGGTCGGTGATGATCCTGCTTGCCGTCACCCTCGCCGGCCAGCATGACCCGACCAAACAGCGACCGCGGCGAATGCGCACCGCGGCGTGAGGCGGGTCGGCCGACTCAGCCGATCGACAGCGCGATCCCGTCGAGGATGTCGTGCTCACTGACCACCAGTTCGTCGATCCCCGCCCGTTCGGCCAGCGCCGCAGCCACCTCCTGCACGACGATCGCTCCCCCGCCGATGACGTCGACCCGGCCCTCATGCATCGGCCCGAGCGCCGCCCGTTGCTGACGGGTCATCGCCAGCAGATCGGCGCACACCGGCAGTAAGTCGCTGAAGCCGACCCGGGACAGATGGATGACGTCCGAATCGTAGGTGGTCATCCGGCGCGCCAACGCAGCCAACGTCGTCATGGTCCCCGCGACGCCGACCCAGGTTCGGGCGCGCTCGACCGGCACCAGCGCAAGCGCGTCCGCCAACGCTGCGCGCACCACATCGCGAGCGCCGGCGATCTCCACATCGGTGGGGGGATCAGAGTGCAGGCACCGCTCGGTCAGACGCACACAACCAATGTCGGCCGAGTAACTCGCCATCACCTCATCGGTACCCAAGACCACTTCGGTGGATCCGCCTCCAAGATCTACTACTACGAAAGGAGCTGCAGCAGAATCTAATTCACCAACAGCACCATGGAAGGTCAGTTCGGCTTCCTCTACTCCGGTGATCACCTCGGCCACCGAACCGGGCACCACGGAACCGAGTACCTGCGAGGTCATCGCGAAAAATGACTCACGGTTGGCGGCATCGCGGGCCGCCGACGTTGCCACCATCCGCACTGCCGTAACCCCATGGCGAGCCATCGACTCGGCGTAATCGGACAATGCCGCGTGGGTGCGCGCCAGCGCATCGGGGGTGAACTGCCCCGTTGCGTCGACGCCCTGCCCCAGACGCACGATGCGCATCTCGCGGTGCACATCGTTCAACCTGCCGGCGGTGACATCGGCGATGAGCAGCCGGATCGAGTTGGTTCCGCAGTCCACGGCCGAAACCCTCATGCGCGATCCCGCTTCGCTTCTCGCTAAACCCTCATGCCCGACCCCGCTTCGCTT
>JAGQTR010000256.1 GCA_020438915.1 Mycobacterium sp. | reverse complement strand
GCGGGTTCCACACCCAGTTGATCTTGATGTCGCTGACCAGGCCGGTGCCCACCAAAGCGCTACGCGACTGATCTTCGATGACATCGGTCAGCGGACAGGCCGGCGACGTCAGCGTCATATCGAGCAAGGCCACGCTGCCAGTTTCGCTCTCCTCGATGTTCAGTCCGTAGACCAATCCGAGATCGACGACGTTGATGCCCAACTCGGGGTCGACGACATCGCGCATGGCCTCCTCGAGATCGGCAAGCGTCTCTTCATCGGGTGCGCTGGTTTCGGTCACAGTCTTCCTCCTCTAGATCTCCATTGGATTCCGCACTGGCCTTCACCAGTGCATCTTTGAAAGCCATCCAGCCCAGTAACGCACACTTCACCCGCGCCGGGTACTTCGCGACCCCGGCGAAGGCCACACCGTCGCCCAGCAGGTCTTCGTCACCGGAGATCGTGCCGCGCGATGAGATCATCTCCGAGAATGCGGCAACGGTCTTGAGCGCGTCACCTACGTTCTGCCCGATCACCTGATCGGTCAGCACCGATGTCGAAGCCTGGCTGATCGAACAGCCCTGACCGTCGTAAGAGATGTCGGTCACGGTCTGCCCGTCCTGCGATAACGCCACCCGAAGTGTGACCTCATCCCCACAGGTGGGATTGACGTGACTGACTTGGGCGCAGTAGGGCTCCCGAAGGCCTCGGTGATGCGGACGCTTGTAATGGTCCAGGATGACTTCCTGGTAAATCTGCTCGAGCCGCATCGTCAATCCTTACCGAAAAATTCCACCGCTCGGCGCACACCCGCAACCAACCGGTCGACCTCGTCGGCGGTGTTGTAGACCGCGAAGGACGCCCGCGCGGTGGCAGCGATGCCGAAGCGGCGATGCAGCGGCCACGCGCAATGATGACCGACGCGCACCGCGACCCCGTCACCGTCGAGAACCTGTCCGACGTCGTGCGCGTGCACGCCGTCCACCACGAACGAGACCGGGGAACCGCGGTCCTGCATGGACGGCGGGCCGATGATCCGGACCCCGTCGATACCCGACAGTCCGGCCAATGCGGCGGCCACCAACTCCGCCTCGTGCTGCTCGACCGCGGTCATTCCGATGGCTTGCAGGTACCGGGCCGCCGCACCGAGTCCGACGACCTGCGACGTCATCGGCGTGCCCGCCTCGAATCGCTGCGGGGCCGGCGAATAGGTGGTGGACTCCATGGTCACCGTCTCGATCATCGACCCGCCGGTCAGGAAGGGCGGGAGCGCGGTGAGGAGCTCGCCGCGGCCATAGAGCACGCCGATACCGTTGGGACCCATCATCTTGTGGCCGGAGAATGCGGCGAAATCGACATCCAATTCATGGAAGTCCACCCGCTGGTGGGGCACCGACTGGCAGGCGTCGAGCAGGGTCAGCGCACCCACCGACTTCGCCCTGCCGACCAGCTCAGCCACCGGGGCCAGCGCGCCCGTGACATTCGAATGATGGCTGAAAGCAACAAGTTTCACCCGCTCATCAAGCTTGAGTGAGTCCAGATCGATGTGCCCGGAATCGGTAACGCCGTACCAGCGCAGTTCGGCACCCGTCCGTCGGCAGAGCTCCTGCCAGGGGATCAGGTTCGCATGATGCTCCAGCTCGGTGGTGACGATCACGTCGCCGGGACCGACCACCCGATCGAACCGGTCGTCGCCGATGGCGTACGACACGAGATTGATGGCCTCGGTGGCGTTCTTGGTGAATACCAGCTCCTCGGCGTCCGCACCCACGAATGCCGCAACATCGGCCCGGCCCTGCTCGTAGGCGTCGGTGGCCTCCTCCATCAATTGATGAGCACCACGGTGCACCGCGCCGTTTGAATGAAGCAGAAAGTCGCGCTCGGCGTCCAGCACCGGTATCGGCCGCTGTGAGGTAGCACCGGAATCCAGATAGGCCAGCCGGCATCCGCCGCGCATCACCCGCCCCAGGATGGGAAAGTCCGCGCGGATGGAGGTGACATCCAGCGTCCGCGCGGCGGTCATGTCAGGCTCCGGCCGCCGCAGCCTGGGTGAAGCGCTCATAGCCGTTCTCCTCGAGCTCATCGGCCAGCTCTGGACCACCGGACTGGATGATCCGGCCACCGAAGAACACGTGGACAAACTGAGGTTGGATATAGCGCAGAATGCGGGTGTAGTGCGTGATCAGCA
>JAGQTR010000255.1:388-6157 GCA_020438915.1 Mycobacterium sp. | reverse complement strand
AAGCCCACCATGTGGTGCGACGGGCCGCCCGCGACGGACTCTCACCGCAGCAGCGCACCACTGCTGCGCGGACCGCACTCGACGCCGCGGCGGCAACCGGCATCGTGGCCGTCCACGAGTGTGCGGGCCCGCAGATCGGCGGTCTCGAGGATTGGCACCAAGTACGCGCCCTCGAACACGGCGTCGAGATCGTCGGCTACTGGGGTGAACAGGTGACCAGCGCCGCGCAGGCGCGTGAGCTGATCGCCGTCACCCAGGCGCGGGGGCTGGCCGGCGACCTGTTCGTCGATGGCGCGCTGGGCTCGCGAACCGCCTGGCTGCACGACCCCTACGCGGATTCACCCGAATGCGCCACGGCGACGGGCAATAGCTACCTCGCCGTCGACGCGATCACCGCGCACCTCTGCGCCTGTACCGAAGCGGGCGTCACGGCTGGATTTCACGTCATAGGTGACGCGGCCGTCTCGGCCGTCGTGGCCGCGCTGGAAACCGTGGTGGAACGGTTCGGCCAGGTCGCCGTGGCACGGCTGGGTCACCGCCTCGAACACCTCGAGATGGTCAGCCACGACCAGGCGGCCAAGCTCGGCAGTTGGGGGGTGATCGCCAGTATGCAGCCGGGCTTCGATGCGTTGTGGGGCGGCGAGGCCGGGATGTATGCACAGCGTCTCGGGGCCCAACGAGCGCGTCGGCTCAACCCGTTCGCGCTGTTAGCATCCCAAGGCGTGCCCCTCGCTTTCGGTTCCGACAGCCCGGTGACGGCCATGAACCCATGGGCGACCGTCCGGGCGGCGACCGCCCACCACACTCCCGGCAGCGCCATCTCGGCGCGGGCGGCGTTCGGGGCCGCCACCCGCGGCGCGTGGCGGGCCGGCGGTGTCCGGGACGGTGTGACGGGCACTCTCGTCCCCGGCGCCCCGGCGTCGTACGCGATTTGGGAAGCCGACGAGTTCGACATCGATGCTCCCGCCGACGCGGTGCAGCGCTGGTCCACCGATTCCCGGTCCCGGGTTCCGGCGCTGCCCAGCCTCCATGATCGTCTCCCGCAGTGTCGGCAGACGGTGCACCGGGGCGCGATCATCCATGGGTGACACCGAAAAACACCGCCTCCGCCGGGCGCTGGGCGACCGACTGCCCGCGCTGAGCGTCACGATCCTGGCAGGTCTTGCGCTGTGTTTCAGTTTTCCGCCGGTTGGTTGGTGGTATGTCGCGATAGCGGCGTTTGCACTGCTGGGTTGGGTGCTGATCCGGCCGTCCACGACAGCCGCGGGCGGTCTGGGTTACGGGTTGTTGTTCGGGCTGGCCTTCTACGTGCCGTTGCTCCCGTGGATCAGCGGGCTTGTCGGGGCATTTCCGTGGCTGGCGCTCAGCCTGGTCGAAGCGGTGTTTCCGGCACTGTTCGCATTTCTCGCCGTGCTCGTCCGTCGTCTGCCCGGCTGGCCGTTGTGGTTCGCCGGACTGTGGTCGGCTGTGGAGTGGCTCAAGTCGACGGTTCCGTTCGGCGGGTTTCCGTGGGGCGTCGTGGGGTTTTCCCAGACCGAAAGCCCGCTGCTGCCGCTGGCCTATGTCGGCGGCGCGCCGCTGGTGTCCTTCGCGGTGGCGTTGCTTGGATTCAGCGTGTCGGCGATGACGGTGGAGGTCGTTCGCTGGTGGCGCCGCGATTCGGCAACCCGGGCCGCCGCGCCGCCTGCGGTCGTGCTTCCCGGCCTGTGCATCGCGCTGGTGCTGTTGTCTACGGCGTTGGTGTGGCCACAGGTCCGTAAGTCCGGCGCCGGAGCCGGTGACGACCCAACCGTCACGGTGGCGGCCGTGCAGGGCAATGTTCCGCGGCTCGGTCTCGAGTTCAATGCCCAGCGCCGCGAAGTCCTCGACAACCACGTTCGCCAAACACTGCGACTGGCTCAAGACGTCCGGGAGGGCAGAGCGCCGCAACCAATGCTGGTTATCTGGCCGGAAAACTCCTCGGACATCGATCCGCTGGCCAACGTCGACGCCGCGCAGCAGATCTCGACCGCCGCCGCCGCAATCGATGCTCCGATCCTCGTGGGCGGCGTCGTCGCCGCTGCGGGGTACGCACCGGACAACCCGGTGTCGACCAACTCGGTGATCGTATGGAACCCCGGCACCGGTCCCGCCGACCGCCATGACAAGCAGATCGTCCAGCCCTTCGGGGAGTACCTGCCGTGGCGCACCTTCTTCAGCAGGCTGTCGCCGTACGCCGAACGCGCCGGTTACTTCATTCCCGGACAGGGCACCGGGGTGGTGCGTGCCGCCGGCGTTCCTGTTGGAATCGCTACCTGCTGGGAGGTCATTTTCGACCGTGCGCCGCGGGAATCGGTGCGCAACGGTGCACAGCTGTTGGCGGTCCCCAGCAACAACGCCACCTTCGACGAGGCGATGAGCGAGCAGCAGCTTGCGTTCGCACGCCTGCGGGCCGTCGAGCATGACCGCTACGTCGTCGTCGCCGGAACCACCGGGATCAGCGCCGTGATCGCGCCCGACGGTCGTGAGCTGGCCCGCACCCAGTTCTTCGAACCGGCCTACCTCGATCAGCAGATCCGGTTGAAGACATCGCTGACACCGGCCACCCGGTACGGCCCGCTCGTCGAGGGAGTGCTGGTCGCTATCGGCGTTGCCGCTGTCTTCGGCGCGATACTGCACAATGGATCATTCGCAAGATTGCGGGGTCGGCGATCGGCGACCGATGACGATAAAGGAGGAGCCACATGAGTGGCCCCGGTGGCATCCCCGGCGACGCAGTCGAACGACCGGAAGAAGACTTGGGTGAACCCGGCCAGCGCACCCTTGTGATCATCCCCACCTACAACGAGCGCGATAACCTGCCGACGATCGTCACGCGGGTGCACGATGCGGCACCGGACGTGCATGTTCTGATCGTCGACGACGATAGCCCCGACGGCACCGGCGAACTCGCCGACGAACTCGCCCTCGCCGACCCGGACCGCGTCCACGTCATGCATCGCGTCTCCAAGGACGGTCTCGGTGCGGCGTACCTGGCCGGCTTCGCATGGGGTCTGAGCCGCCAGTACTCCGTCCTGGTCGAAATGGACGCCGACGGCAGCCATGCACCCGAGGAATTGCACCGGCTACTGGAGGCCATCGAGGCGGGCGCCGACGTGGTCATCGGGTCGCGCTACGTCGACGGCGGCGAGGTGCGCAACTGGCCCCGCCGGCGGCTCATGCTGTCGCGCACCGCAAACGGGTATTCGCGCATCCTCCTGGGCGTCGACGTTCACGACATCACCGCCGGCTACCGCGCCTACCGTCGTGAGGTGCTGGAAAAGATCGACCTCGCCGCGGTCGACTCAAAGGGATACGGCTTTCAGGTGGATCTGACGTGGCGCTCCATCAACGCAGGATTCACCGTTGTCGAGGTGCCCATCACGTTCGCCGAGCGCGAGCACGGTGTCTCCAAGATGGATGGTTCGACGATTCGGGAGGCGATCGTCAAGGTCGCCCAGTGGGGAATGCGTGCCCGCATCGACCGGGCCCGCGGTACCGCTCGCTGAACGCGCGGTAGGGTCAGCTGGCCCCAGCAGGGTCAGCCGACCTCAGCCACCTCTGCGGCGGGTCTTGATGATGTCGAGGCGCTCCTTGAGTAACTCGTCGAGTTCCTCGACCGAGCGACGCTCCAGCAGCATGTCCCAGTGGGTACGCGGCGGCTTGACCTTCTTCGGCTCCGGGACATCACCCTCGATCAGGGTGCCTTCCAGGCCGTTGCGGCACAGCCATGAGCCGGGGATCTCGGCGTCGTCGGCGAATGGAACGTCGAACTCCTCGCCATTGTCGGTGCGGTAACGAGCCACCTGACGCGGCGCCAAGTCGTGGTTGCGGTCCGTCTCGTAGCTCACGGCTCCGAGGCGGCTGCCTCTCAAGACACGATCAGCCATCGTCAACTCCTCTATAAACGCAATTCGTCCCGGGAATAACAACGCAGAGGTTCCTCGCGGAGTTCCCGACGCGACCTCGATGATACCGGGATCGGTGCCGCCTGCCGATTACAGTCGGCCTCGTGACTTCTGTGACGTCTCAGCCTCCCCGCAGCGCGGTCCGCAGGCGTCCCCAGAGCTGCCGATGGTGCGGTCGCGAAGTCGCGGACAGCGAGCTGGGTAGGCGGCGGCAGTACTGCAGACAATCCTGTCGCCAGCGCGCCTACGAGCAGCGCGCTCAGATCAAAGGCACCTCGGTGCCGCAGGACTCGGTGGTGCTCACCGCCGAGGAGGCCGCAGAACTTTCCGACCGGGTGTATCAGGTCAGGTGCGCAGCCGAAGATATGGCCACCGCGCTCGACGAGGGGGCTGATCGCACCGAACTTCTTGAGCTGTGCCAGGCGTTGATGCAGGTGGCCAGGGCTGCCGACGGCTGGCGGTAAGGCCGGCATGGCCCAGACGCCGACGACCCAAACGCCGACCTAACAGCTGAACTTCGCTCCCGTCTGTGGCGGCGCCGCCACAGACTGCAGGCACCCGAACGGCACCACACCATCGACGCTGATCCACATTGCTGACCGATGTGCGTAGTTCACACAGAACAGGCCCGCCGGATCGCTGCGGCACCGATTGTCACCGAATGCCAGTGACTGTCCCTCGGGCAGCCGCGGGCCGACGCCCTTGACGAACGGGCCGGGATCCCCGTGCAGAGACCCGATCTGCACGCTCGTCCCGGAAAAGTCCACCCATCCGGGCTTCCACATCCCCTCCGCCCCCGCTGGCCGTGGCGCGGGGGAGCTCAGCTCCACCAGGCACGAGAGCGTACCGGGGTGGTAAGCGTTATCGGTGAGGCACTGCGTGGTCTCGTTCGAAGCCCCGCCAGGGGCGGTGAACGCGACGTCGTCGCCCAGTCGAGTGGTGACACCGTCGAGGTAGGCCTCGTGATAGGCGCCCGGATCCGCGGGTGTGCCCGCTTCGATCCAGGCGATCACCTCGTCGATCGACGCATTCGCGCTGGGCGCTCGGCCGGTGGCGCCATCAGGGGGAGAGGCACTCGTACTGGTCGGCGCGCCGCCCGGCGGCGCCGTCGCCGGTGACGATCCCGTGGGCTCCGCGTCGCCGCCCACTGATTGAGAACAGGCCGCCGCCAGTAAAGCCACCGCAATCGGGCCCGCAATCCGCATTCGGCAAGGCTAGCGGTCCGATACGCATCGCCCGGCGAGGCGGGGCGGGCAGGCGTTCGATACCGTCGGGAAGATGCACGAGCAAACCGTTCGGGTGAAGACCTCCTCGGGCACCGTCGAGGGCTTCACTCGTGACGGAGTCAATCGGTGGCGGTCGATTCCGTACGCCAGCCCGCCGGTGGGCCGGTTGCGCTATCGCGCGCCACAGCCGGTCACGCCTTGGCCGGGAGTCCGGTACTGCCACAGCTTCGGCCACTGCGCACCACAGCAGCGCAAGTACACCCTCCTCGCGCCGGGGAAGTACCAGCAGATGAGCGAGGACTGTCTGACCCTCAACGTCGTCACTCCGGTCAAGCAGTCGCAGGAACCACTGCCGGTAATGGTGTTCATCCATGGCGGCGGATACATGCTGGGAAGCTCGGCGACACCGATCTACGACGGTGCCTCGCTGGCCCGCAAAGGCTGTGTCTACGTCTCGGTGAACTACCGGCTCGGCGCGCTGGGCTGTCTGGAACTCTCCTCGCTGTCAACTGCCGACGTCACCATCGACGACAACCTGTTCCTGCGGGACCTGGTGATGGCGCTGCGCTGGGTACGGGAGAACATCGCGGTCTTCGGCGGCGACCCGGACAACGTGA
>JAGQTR010000255.1:0-243 GCA_020438915.1 Mycobacterium sp. | reverse complement strand
TACTCCACCAGGCTCGCAGCCCAACTCGGAGTGAGCGAGAAAGATGCTGCACGCACACTGCTGGCGGCGCGGCCCGCCGATCTGGTCAACGCCCTCGAGCGGCTCATCGCCGAGGGCCAGAGGGACATGCTGGGTGCGTTTGCGATCGGACCTACGTACGGAACCGACTATCTGCCGATGGACCCCGTCGAGGCGATGCGCAGCGGCAAAGCGCATCGTGTTCCGCTGATCGTGGGCACCAAT
>JAGQTR010000254.1 GCA_020438915.1 Mycobacterium sp. | reverse complement strand
CGGATCCCGTCGCGGAAGATCCTGCAGGACACCTGCGACGCGGCCTCGGCGATCGATGCCACCGCCGTCATCGTGCACGGCGGCCACGCCGACGACAACGACCTCGACGCCGGTTTCGAGCGCTGGGTGAAGGCGCTGGCGAGCCTGAAGACCGACATGCCGGTCTACCTCGAGAACACCGCCGGCGGCGACCATGCGATGGCCCGGCACTTCGACACCATCGCCCGGCTTTGGGACCACATCGGCGACATGGGCATCGGGTTCTGCCTGGACACCTGCCACGCCTGGGCGGCCGGTGAAGCGCTGGTCGACGCCGTTGAGCGGATCAAGGCGATCACCGGCCGCATCGACCTGGTGCATTGCAACGACTCGCGCGACGCCGCCGGGTCGGGCGCGGACCGCCACGCCAACTTCGGGACCGGTCAGATCGACCCGCAGCTGCTGGCCGCCGTGGTGAAGGCGGCCGACGCCCCGGTCATCTGTGAAACTGCCGACGAGGGCCGCAAAGATGACATCGCATTCCTGCGGGAGCACATCGACTGACCGCCCGTTTGGGTCACAGTTTGTGCATGAACAGGCATCCGAACCGACCTTGAACGACGGGTTGCCCGGAGGTTAATTAGGCTGACGCCGGGAATTCCTCCCCCGCCCGCGTCGAAAGGCTGTCGTGTCCGCACTTGACCAGTCGTCGGTTGCGCTGACGCATGTCGAGGACACCCCGCTGCCAGATCAGCGCGTCGACCGCGCCGGATGGCTTCGCATCGTGCGGTGGGCGGCCATTGCGATCTGGGCGACCGTGGTGGTCTGGCGAACGGTCACCGACGGCTTCGCATTCAACCGCGAGCTGGTGCTGCTCTACATCTGCACCGGCCTCGCCGCCGCCAGCATCGGCCAGGGCCGACGAGTCCTCTACGTCGTGCGCGACTGGCTACCGTTCGCGCTCGTCCTGATCGCCTACGACCTGAGCCGGGGGGCGGCCACCCTAGTCGGGCGGCCCACGCTGTGGCACTGGCAGGCTGACGTCGACCGGTGGATGTTCTTCGGAACCATGCCGACGGTCTGGCTGCAGGAGCAACTCAAGCTGCCTCGTCCGCCCTGGTGGGAAGTGGTGATCAGCAGCGTCTACATGTCGTTCTTCATCCTGCCGTACGTCATCGCCGGCATTCTGTGGCTTCGCGACCGCGACGAGTGGAAAGCGTTCGTCAAGTTGTTCGTCGGCCTGAATTTCGCGGCGCTGGCCATCTATGTGCTGCTACCCGCCGCACCACCGTGGGCCGCGGCCCGATGCACCGCCGCCGACGTCGCCGGGGGGCCGTCGGGCCCGCGGTGCATGTTCAAGTCCGCGCGCGGTGTACCCGACGGAGGCGTGCTGGGCGCCATGCAGTCCACCCAGGACGGTGCCAACGGCTGGATCGAGCGAATCGTCGGCCGCGGCTGGGGCAAGCTGAACCTGCACTCGGCCACCGCGCTACTCGATCAGGGGCAGGCCAGCGTCAACCTGGTGGCCGCGATTCCGTCGCTGCACGCCGGGATGTCGGCCGCGCTGGCGGCATTCCTGTGGCACCGTGTGCACCGCGCGTGGCGTCCGGTCCTGGTCGCCTATCCGCTGGTCATGGCCTTCACGTTGGTGTATTCCGCCGAGCACTATGTAATCGACCTGCTGCTCGGATGGGCGTTGGCGGCGGTGGTGATGCTGCTCATCGCGTGGTGGGGTCGGCGGCGCCGACTGACCGAGAACCGGGGTGTCGAACCCGTCGCGACGTCCTGATCGAACTCAGAACACGATGGTCTGGTTGCCGTAACGGATAATCCGGTCCTCGCAGTGCCACAGCACGGCCCGGGACAGCACGGCCCGTTCAACGTCGGCACCGAGGCGGGTGAGGTCATTGACGTTGTGCCGATGGTCGACACGCACCACGTCCTGTTCGATGATCGGGCCTTCGTCCAGATC
>JAGQTR010000253.1:2640-5486 GCA_020438915.1 Mycobacterium sp. | reverse complement strand
GGACCGTACGCAGCGGTGATCGCATCGACAACACTGCGGTGCGAGGCCAGATCATCGGCATCGAAGAGCTCGGTGTGCACGGCAGCGGCGCCCGCCTGCTCGAGAACGGCGATCTGTGCGCCCAGGTCGTCGGGTCTTCGGGCAGCCAGAACCACGCTGGCCCCGGGCGCCAGTCGGCGGGCCACTTCCAGCCCGATCTCGCTGCGACCACCGAAGACAACGAGAAGCTCGCCAGACGTGTCCTTCACGGTTGTGATTATGTCCTGCGCTAGCGTGGGCACCGATGGCTACATCTGGCGGCAAGTCAACTACCCGGCTGACCAACGACGCTTTGGCGTTTCTGACCGAACGCCACCTGGCCATGCTGACTACGCTGCGGTCCGACCAGTCCCCGCACGTCGTGGCCGTCGGGTTCACCTTCGATCCCAAGACCCACATCGCCCGGGTCATCACCTCGGGCGGTTCCCAGAAGGCGGTCAACGCCGACCAGCGCGGTGTCGCGGTGCTCAGCCAGGTCGACGGTGCCCGCTGGTTGTCCCTGGAGGGGAAGGCCACCGTTCGCACCGAGGTAGACGCCGTCCGCGACGCCGAACTGCGCTACGCCCAGCGATACCGCACGCCGCGGCCCAACCCCAAACGTGTGGTGATCGAAGTACGCGTCGAGAGAGTGCTGGGATCCGCGAGTCTCTTGGACCGCGGCGACCACTGAGTTTTTAAGACCGACCCGGGCCAGCCGGCACGATGACGAGGTCGCGCGGACGATCGTTCACCGACAATGCGCCCTCGGACGTGACAATCACGATGTCCTCGATCCGCGCGCCCCACTGCCCGGGAAAGTAGATTCCGGGCTCGACCGAGAACGCCATCCCCTCCTGCAATACCAGCGTGTTACCGGCGACGATGTAGGGCTCCTCGTGTACCGACAGTCCGATCCCGTGTCCGGTGCGGTGCACGAACGCTTCCGCCAGGCCTTCCGCGGCGAGCACGTCGCGGGCGGCAGCGTCGACCTGCTCGGCGGTGACCCCGGGCCGCACCGCCTCGACGGCCGCAGACTGTGCCCGCTGCAGCACCGCATATCGTTGGGCAACGTCGGCGTCGGGTTCGCCGAGGCAGTAGGTGCGGGTGGAGTCGGAGTTGTAGCCCGGGTCATAGGGGCCGCCGATGTCGACGACGATGACGTCGCCCGGCTGAAGTTCACGATCCGAACACTCGTGGTGCGGGTCCGCGCCGTGCGGACCCGATCCGACGATAATGAAAGCGACTTCGGAATGGCCCTCGGCGACAATCGCTTCGGCGATGTCGGCGGCCACCGCGGCTTCGGTGCGTCCAGGTCTCAAAAACTCCGGCACCCGCGCGTGCACCCGGTCGATCGCCGCCCCGGCATTGCGCAGCGCATCGATCTCGGCGGGGTCCTTGATCATCCGCAGCGTGCGCAGCACGTCGGTGGCCAGCACCGGGGCCACCCCAAGCGCGTCGGCCAGCGGCAGCAGGTGCAATGCCGGCATCGAGTCGGTGACCGCGGTGGCTAGGCCCGCTCCCCCGCAGCCCGCCCCGCCGAGCGCGTCGACCACCAACCGATAGGGGTCCTCGCCGTCCACCCAGTCACGCACCGTGACATCGAGTTCGGGCACTGCGGACTCCTTGAGTGACGCGAGCTCCAGGCGGGGCAGCACGACCGTCGGGTCCCCGGCTGCGGGCAGCACCAACGCGGTCAGCCTTTCGAAGGTCTGGGCGCGTGATCCGACGAGGTAGCGCAGGTCGTAGCCGGGTGTGACGATCAGCCCCGCCAACCCCGCGTCGGCTGCAGCACGGGCTGCGCCGGCCAATCGCTGGGCGTAAACATCGGTGCTGAATCGACCTTGCGTCACAGGTTCAGGCTAATCCCGGGCCCCGTCCCTTCCGCGAGCAGACGCAAAGTGGCCCCAAATGGCCCGGAATTGTGGGTGTTTGCGTCTGCTCGCGGTGAGGGGGCTACCTGGCAGGATGGCTGGCATGAGTCAAAACCCGGTGCTGCTACTGGACGGCGCCAGCATGTGGTTCCGCTCATATTTTGGTGTTCCGTCCTCGATCACCGCACCCGACGGGCGACCGGTCAACGCCCTGCGGGGCTTCCTGGACAACGTCGCATCGCTGATCAGCCGGGAGCGACCGCACCGCCTGGTGGTATGCCGTGACGACGACTGGCGCCCGCAGTGGCGCGTCGACCTCATCCCGTCCTACAAGGCACAGCGCGTCGCCGAGCCTGGCCCTGACGGGGAGCCCGACGTCGAGGAGGTACCCGACGATCTGTCCCCGCAGGTGGACATGATCATGGAGCTCCTCGACGCGTTCGGGATCGCCACAGCGGGCGCACCCGAAGCCGAGGCGGACGATGTGTTGGGCACGCTCGCCGACCGGGAACGCGCCGACCCGGTGGTGGTCGTCAGCGGCGACCGCGATCTCTTTCAGGTGGTGCGCGATGAGCCGGTACCGGTGCGCGTGCTCTACCTCGGGCGTGGGCTCGCCAAGGCAATCACCTACGGACCCGGCGAGGTCGCCCAAACCTACGGTGTGCCCGTCGGACGAGCCGGGCCCGCGTATGCAGAATTGGCGCTGATGCGCGGAGATCCCTCCGACGGACTCCCGGGCGTGCCCGGCATCGGGGAGAAGACCGCCTCCACCCTGCTGGCGCAGCACGGAACGCTCGAACAGATCCTGACCGCCAGCCGAGATCCGGCCTCGACGCTATCCAAAGCCCACCGCGGCAAACTGCTGGCCGCCGCCGACTACATCGAAAAAGCCGAACGGGTGGTCCGGGTCGCCACCGATTGCACCGTCACGATGTCCACCGAGACCGACACGCTTCC
>JAGQTR010000253.1:0-2524 GCA_020438915.1 Mycobacterium sp. | reverse complement strand
GCCGGAACGCTACTTCGGCCGGCCGACCTCGTAGGTTCCCTTGTCGTCCTGGAACGTCACGGTCACCTGACGTTTGGTGCCGTCGATACTGACCTCACAGTTGAAGGTGTCGCCCTTCTTGACCGTGGGGCTCACACCGTTGTTGCACTTGACCGAGTTGACGTTCTTGGCGCCGTAGCCGTTGGTCTGATCGGTAAGGATCTGCTGTACGCCTGTTTGGGCGGCGTTGACATCCAGCTTGGTGGTGACGAAGAAGCCCGGTTTCCAGAAGCCGAGCACCAGTACGACGGCGATGATGACGGCGGCGAGAAGACCCACAACACCGCCGATGACGGCCAGCGAGCGCTTCGAGCCCTCTTCCGAACCAGGCGCAGGGTATCCGCCGGGGGGGTACTGGCCGTACTGCCCCGGCTGCTGGCCGTACTGTCCGGGCTGCTGACCGTACTGCCCGGGCTGGCCTGGCTGGCCGTATTGCTGGCCGTAGCCCGGCTGCCCGTACTGGCCGGGCGGCGGGTAGCCCGCGGGGCTGTAATCGGTCGGCTGCTGGCCGTATTGGTCGCCCTGCGGCGGGTACGGCGCCGGTGTGTACGGCGGCTGGGTGGGCTGCTGGTATTGCGGATACTGCTGCGGCGTGTAGGCGGGCGGCTGCCACGACGGCTGCTCACCCCCCGGGGCTTGCGGCTGCTCAGATCCAGGGGTGGGCGGCTGCCATCCCTGATTGCCGGCCGATTCGCCCGCCGATTCGCCCGCCGGCTGCGACGGGTCAGATCCCTGCGGTCCGCTCATTTCTCTCCTTGCTCGTCCGCGGCTGATGTGCCGGTTTCTGGCCTGCTGCCACACACTACCCCGCATCAACAGCTACGACGCCGCGCCGAACGTCGTTGATGGCGCGTTTCGCGGTAGCGCGCAATGTCGGTGACGGAGCGGCGTTGCGGACCTGGTCTGCCAAGTCCAGCACCTGACGGCACCACCTCACGAAGTCGCCCGCCGACATCGAGGAGCCGAGACCTGCGCCCGCAGCGGTACCGGCGGCGGCCAATGCCGAAGCCAGGTCGCCGGTGCTCGCCCATCTGTGGATCGCGGCCACGAAGCCGTCGTCGGGTTCGCGACTCTGGGTAAGTCGGTGACGCTGCTCATCGGCGCGCAGCTCAGTCCACAACCGGCGGGTCCGATTCAGCGCGCTTCGCAGTCGGCCGCTGGGCACGTGCGAGCCGTCCGTGGGTCCGGAACCGTCCCGACGAGACTCGTAGAGCACACAGGACAGCGCCGCGGCCAGCTCGGCGGCATTCAATCCGTCCCACACTCCGGCGCGCAGGCACTCGGCGACCAACAGGTCGCTTTCACTGTAGATACGGGCGAGCAGTCTGCCGTCGAAGGTCACCGCCGGGTTGGTCGTATCACCTTCAGCCGCAGTGGCGTCCCCGTCGGCGGCGATGAATCCACGCTCGGTGAGCAACACCACAATCCGATCGAAGGTCTGCGCCAAGGAATTCGTCGCCGTGGCGATCTTTTTGCGCAGCTGTTCGTTGTCACGTTCGATCTTGAGGTAACGCTCGGCGATACGCGCCTTGTCTTCCCGGTCAGCGAGGTGATGAGCCGAATGAGCGCGCACCCGATCGCGCAGTTCGGCCAATTCGGGGTCGATGTCGGGCTCGGCCGGCGGCCCGCTTCTGCGGCCCCGCGCCGAGGGGATGTCGTTCCCTGCGACGGCTGAGCGCAACGCCGACGCCAAGTCGCGCCGGGCACGCGGATTGCGATGCTCAACCCGTTTGGGCAACCGCATCGTGCCCATCGGTCCGGCGGCACCCGAGTAGTCCGCAGCAGAGATCCGGCCTGCCCAACGGTGTTCGGACAGCACCAACGGCCGCGGATCGTCGTCGTCGCGCGCAGGTTCGAGTACGACGGCCAGCCCGCCGCGCCGCCCGTGGGTGATCGTGATGATGTCGCCGCGGCGCAGCGAGGTCAGCGCATCGTTGGCTGCCTGGCGACGCTGGAGCCGCGACGCACGGGACTGGGCGCGTTCCCGCTGGGAGATCTGGGCCCGCAACCGGACGTAGTCGAGGATTGCCGAGTCGGATCCGCCGATCTCGGCTGCCAGCTCGCGAAGAAGCCGCTCGCCACGTTCGACCCCGTGCACCAGACCGACGACCGACCGATCGGCCTGATACTGCGCGAACGACCGTTCCAACAGCTCGTGCGCCTGTCCCGGACCCATTTGGTGCACCAAGTTGATGGTCATGTTGTAGGTGGGCGCGAACGAACTGCGCAGCGGGAACGTCCTCGTCGACGCCAGCCCAGCGATGTCGGCGGGATCGGCGGTGCTCTCGTGAGGCGTCCACAACACGACCGCATGGCCTTCGACGTCGATACCGCGACGACCCGCGCGTCCGGTGAGCTGCGTGTACTCACCCGGGGTCAACGGCATGTGCTGCTCGCCGTTGAACTTGACCAACCGCTCCAGCACCACGGTGCGGGCCGGCATGTTGATGCCCAACGCCAGCGTCTCGGTGGCGAACACCACCTT
>JAGQTR010000252.1 GCA_020438915.1 Mycobacterium sp. | reverse complement strand
GCGGGGTGTCCATCCCGATCTGCAGCACGGGCAGTCCACCGGTCGCTGCGGCAGCGTCCAGGTGGGCGTTGGCGAGCCGGTCGGCGAAACCTTCGCCGCGTTGGGTGACAACGACGAAATCAGCGAGCCGGCAACGAATCTCGCTTGCGCGCTTCGCATCGTCGAGGTTTCCGGTCAGGGCGACCACTCGGGCCGCCACCGGGCTGTCGGCCACGGCGTCGAGGGTGTCCAACAGCGCTGCGGCGGCAATGTCGGCGGCCGCGTCAACGCCCACACCGGCGGCAAGGCGGGTCTTGGCCAGCCCCGGCACCGGCGCCTTGGCAACCACCAGCACGCTCACCGGTATCACGAGATCACCCGCCAGAAGTCCAGGGCGGCGGTGGCACTGCCGCGCACTGAACCGCTGACCTTGGACGTGCCCCCGGTGCGGGGCCCGTAGCCGACGTCGCGTTCGGTCACCGACCAACCTGCCTGTGCCGCGCGCACGAGCAGTTCGAGGGGATAGCCGGAGCGCCGGTCGGTCACCCCGAGCGACAGTAGCGCGTCCCGACGCGCCACCCGCATCGGTGCGATGTCGTGGACCTGCAGGCCATATCGACTGCGCAGCCGCCAACACACCGCCGCGGTACCGAGCCGGGCGTGCCACGGCCATCGCAGGCCCGGCAACGCGCGGCGCCGGCCGATCGCCAGGTCGGCGCCCCGTTCGACGTCGTCAACCAGGGCCGGAAGCTCTGCGGGATCCAGCGAGCCGTCCGCGTCGAGAACGGCCACGATCGGCGTCGTTGCCGCGACCACGCCGGCATGCACCGCAGCGCCGTAGCCGGGTCTGCTCTCGGCGACAACCCGTGCACCGTGCCCACGCGCCACCTCCGCCGTACCGTCAGTGCTGTTGTTGTCGACCACCAGGGCGGTGTACCCCACCGGAAGGGCCGTCAACACCCCGGGCAGCGAGTCGGCCTCGTCCAGACAGGGCAGCACAACCGTGACCGCGCAGGAGGGCATATCCGCATACGTTAGGTGAATTCCCCTGGTGGCGCGAGATTCCGGACTGACGAATCAGTGACATCAGCCCAGGTAGCGACCGCTTGCGGCTAACCTCGGTGTGGTGACCCGAGTCTTGATTGCCGACGACGACGGCGTCGTCCGCGATGTCGTGCGCCGATATCTGGAGCGCGACGGGCTCGACGTGTCGATCGCGAACGACGGTAACGAGGCGTTGCGGCTTCTCGGTTCTCAGCGCATCGACGTGGCCGTGCTGGACGTGATGATGCCGGGACCAGACGGACTGTCGTTGTGCCGCAGCCTGCGTCAACGGGTCGACAGCGGCGGTTACGGGGTGCCGGTGATTCTGCTGACCGCTCTGGGCGAGGAGGAGGACCGCATCGCCGGGCTTGAGGCGGGCGCCGACGACTACCTGACGAAACCGTTCAGCCCTCGTGAGCTGGCGCTGCGGGTCCGGTCGGTGTTGCGCCGCTCCCCCGCCTCCAGCAGTGTGCTGCCCATCGATATCCGGGCCGGCGATCTCAAACTGTCGACCGGTTCACGCACCGTCACGATCGCCGACCGGCCGGTCAGCCTCACCAATCGCGAATTCGACCTGCTGTTGTTCTTCCTGACCCACGCTGACACCGTTTTCACCAGGGAGGAACTGCTCAAGCAGGTCTGGCACTGGGATTTCGGCGACCTGTCCACGGTGACTGTGCACGTCAAACGGCTGCGCTCCAAGCTCGGCGAGCGGCATCAGGTGCAGACGGTATGGGGTCGCGGCTACATGTGGAACTCCGGGCGCGCGACCTCGGAGCAACCAAATGCCCACGGCTGACTTCTGGGAAATCGTCGGCTGGGCGTTGGCGTGCTCGATTCCGGTGGTCCTGACCGGGGCTGTGGTCATTCGGCTGGCGCGGTCATGGTCGCTGGCGGTGAGCATGGTGGCGCTGGTGCTCATTCCGGTTCTTGCGACATTCACCGGGGTGCTCGGCGGGAGCGGCTTCATGGTTACCGACACGTTCGAGCAAACTGCCGTGGTGCTGGTCATCGTCGCCATCGTGACCATCCCCGCCGCCGTGATGCTGGGCCGTTATCAGGCGCGGCGCACCGTCTGGGAAGCCGAGATCCGCGACTCCGAGCGCGCTGCCGAACAGTCGCGGCGGCGCCTGGTCGCATTCGTCAGCCATGATCTGCGTACACCGCTGGCGGGCATCCGTGCGGTATCGGAGGCAATCGCCGACGGTGTCGTCCCCGAAGACGAGGTTCAGGTGCACGCCAAACACATCGAGCAGGAGTCGGTTCGGCTTTCCGAGATGGTCGATGACCTGTTCGAGATGTCGAAGATCAACGCCGGTGCGCTGACCCCCTCGTTCGACAAGGTCGCACTCGACGAAGTGGTCGACGACGTGCTCGCCGCACACCGGATCGCCGCCGAGCGCGCCGGGGTGGCGCTGCGCGCCGATCTTCCCGAACAGCCGGTGCAGGTGGTCGGCAGCGATCGCGCACTGGTCCGCGTGCTGTCGAACCTGGTGGCCAACGCCATCGCGCATACACCCGCGGGCGGCAGCGTCGAGTTGGCGCTGGGCGCCGACGAGAACAGTGCGTGGGCCCGCGTCGACGACACCGGCGTGGGAATCGACGAGGCCGACCTGCCGCGGGTGTTCGATGTCGCCTACCGCGGCTCCAACAACCGCGTCCCACGGTCGGATTCGTCGTTACCGAGTGGTTCGGGCCTCGGGTTGGCGATCGCCGCGGGGCTGGTGCAGGCCCATCGCGGAACCCTGTCGGTGCATAACCTGCCGACCGGCGCCCGCTTCGAGGTTCGCCTCCCGCTGGCCGGCGACTGACTCTCCAAGCCCGCCGAACCAGGGCTCAGGGTCGCTATCGCACAGCTATTTACAGCCCTCAACCCCGGTTCGGCGAAGGCTTATTCGGGCAGCGAGTTGTTCAGCCGCTCCGCGGCGGCCAGGTAGTCCTCGATGAACTCCCGAACCACCTCACGCGCGGGCTTGACCTTGTTCATCAGTCCGACGCCCTGCCCGACGAAATAGGTCGCCAGCGCCTGCGCCCCTTCGTGGCCCTGCGAGGCCAGCACATCGATCCGGCGGATCACCGGCTCGCACAGCATCGACTGCAGCGGCAACGGCAGCGGCTGATGTCCGCCCGCATTGGGCGTCCACGCGTTCGTCCACTCCGACACCAGCTGACGCGACGGCTTACCGGTGCGACCCGCCGAGCGCACGGTATCCCGGGAGCTAGCAGCCAGCATCTTGGCCACCGTATGCGGTGCGGTCTCGGCCTCCTCGG
>JAGQTR010000251.1 GCA_020438915.1 Mycobacterium sp. | reverse complement strand
ATCTCGATCACCTCCACGGCCCTGCAATTCCCGTATAAGACACAGAGCGGCAGTGTCTGCATCATCAACCTGCTCGATACCCCCGGCCACGCCGACTTTTCCGAAGACACCTACCGAGTGCTGACCGCCGTCGATTCGGCGGTGATGCTCATCGACGCTGCCAAAGGTCTGGAACCGCAGACGCTCAAGCTGTTTCACGTCTGTCGACATCGGCGCATCCCGATCATCACGGTGGTCAACAAATGGGATCGCCCAGGGCGACACGCGCTGGAATTGATGGACGAGATCCAGGAGCGCATCGGGCTACGGCCTACCCCGTTGACCTGGCCGGTCGGCATTGCCGGCGACTTCAAGGGAGTCCTGGACCGGCGCAGCGGCGATTTCATTCGCTTCACCCGTACCGCCGGGGGTGCCACGGCGGCTCCCGAGGAGCACATCGACCCATCGCGGGCCCACGACGCGGCCGGCATCGACTGGGACACCGCAGTCGAAGAGTCCGAACTGCTGACCGCAGACGGCGCCGACTTCGACCCGGACACGTTCCTCGACTGCACCTCGACGCCGGTTCTGTTCACCTCGGCCGCCCTGAACTTCGGTGTCAATCAGCTCCTGGACGTCCTGGCTGCACTCGCGCCCGCACCACACGGACAGGTCGACATCGATGGCGAGACGCGGGATGTTGCGGCGCCGTTCAGCGCCTTCGTGTTCAAGGTGCAGGCGGGTATGGACTCCGCCCATCGCGACCGCATCGCCTTTGCCCGGGTGTGCTCGGGGACCTTCGAGCGTGGGGAAGTGCTGACCCATGCAGCCACCGGAAAACCCTTTGTCACCAAGTACGCGCAGTCGGTTTTCGGGCAGCGGCGATCCACCCTGGATACTGCCTGGCCGGGTGACGTCATAGGGCTTGCCAACGCCGCCGCGCTGCGTCCGGGCGACACCCTCTACCGCGAGACCGCCGTGGTGTACCCACCGATACCGAGTTTCTCTCCGGAGCACTTCGCCGTCGCGCGGGGCACCGATCCGAGCAAGCACAAGCAGTTTCGGCGCGGTATCGCACAGCTCGAGCAGGAGGGCGTCATTCAGGTGTTGCGTTCGGACCGCCGCGGCGACCAGGCGCCGGTCTTCGCCGCCGTCGGGCCAATGCAGTTCGAGGTGGCAAGTCATCGGATGGCCAGCGAGTTCACGGCTCCGATCGAGCTCGAGCCGCTGCCCTATACGGTGGCCCGTGCCACCGACCCCGCCGATGCCGAGTTCCTGCAAAAACAGGCTTCAGTCGAAGTGTTCACCAGAACCGACGGCGTCATTCTCGCGGTGTTCTCCACGAAGTGGCGCCTGGAGAACGTCCAACGGGACAATCCCGACGTGCAACTGCGCTCCCTGGTCGCGGCCGGCGACTGATCATCCCCTGGGCGTCTCGGCCCCGGCAATCACGTCGCCTCTGCTTTGCGGCGTTCTTCTGCCAGCCGATCCTTGCTTCGTAGCAGGCGCAACAGGGTGACGAGCACGAGTCCGCCGACGATGTTGGCAATGACGGTGTAGCCGAACCAGCTGAGCCAGTCGAGGTACCCGAACGGGGTGCTGCCGGTGAACAACGCGGCGAAGATCAGCAGCGAATCCAGAATCGAATGGAACATCTGGAGACCGGCAAGCAGGAAAGCCCCTGTGACGGCCGCCGCGATCTTCCCGATCATCGCATCGGTGCCATGCTGCATCCGCGTCATCAATGTGATGACCATGCCGCCCAGCAAACCGAGTGCCAGGGTCTTCGCCGAGATCGGCGCTTCAACGTAGTGGCTTGCGGTCTCGACGGCGACCTCGTCGAGTTTCGGAAACGCCGTCATGATCAACGCCATGAGCACCCACCCGCCCGCGAGGTTGGCCGCAAGGGTGCCCGTCCACAGTTTGAGCAGCTGAGCGGAACTGGCGCGCTTGGCGACCACGGTGGTGACCGGGATCAGAAACCCCTCCGTGAACAGTTCGCTGCGGCCCAGCAGTAACGCGAGGAAGCCGATTGAGAAGGCCAACCCGGACAGCAACGGGTCGTGCGTCGCGTAGTACACCGACAGGTAGGCCAGCACACCCATCGCCACCTCGGTACCACCGAAGAAGCCGGTCACCAGCACCTCGCGCCAGCTACGATGCAGCCGCTGGGTGCCTTCGTCGACCATCCGGTTGAAGGCTTCTTCCAACTCGTCTTCGATGGGACTGTCGCTGTCCCCGAGGTCGCGTTGACGCGTTTGGCTCAAGGGTGTTTGCCTTCCGCGTGCGCGATCCAGGTGCAGGAAAATGTACCCGAATCATCGGACGCTCAAGCAATTACTCGTGCTGACGGCTTATCCATTTCGTCCGCATATCGCGCAGGACCCAGGTCAGGCCCTCTGATGGGATCAGGTACCCGCCCACACCGCTCTCGGCGAAGAGGACGTCGCAGATTCGTCCGCGGATCCGGTTCAGACGAGCGTCGATATCGTCGAGGTTCTCGGGCGGCGAGGGCAGCACGATGGTAATCAGATCAGCGCGCTGGTCGATGATCTCGATGGCGTAGTCGCCTTCGGCGACGTATCCGAAGTGGTCGCGCAGACCCTGCTTAGGATCGGCGATCATCCTGGCGCGTACATCGGGATCGGTTGCCAACACCCGGTAGTGGTCGGTGGCGATGTCGAATTCGGAACCTTCCATGTCAGTCACGTGGCTGCATGGGTCTGCCATCTGCGGTACTGCGTGCGCATTTCCAGAAGAGTGAACTTCAGTTTCTCGGGTGCTATCCAGCAGAAGACATCGCCGCTGCCCCAGAGGTCCATCTGGTTGACGACGCGGAGTTCTGGTTGACGTGCCGGGCCGGCTGCGGGCGGAATGAGATAGTAGAGCGTGTTCGGCTTTTGAATTTTGACTTCGACCCGGACCTGGCCGGGTAACCGAACGCCGATCTGCTCAAGCGCCGCAGCGGGTTCTCGCTGAAGCAGTCGGGCCGAACTCTGGGTCGCGCCAAGCCCGCTCCGTGAGGGCTGCTTCGATGTCTGCGGCATGTCAAGATTCCTCATGTCTCGGTGACGATAGCGGGCTCCAATCTGTATAGAGTCCGCCTTAATTTCTAGGATCTGGATTCGACGCCGAGCTTCTTCGAAACAGCGGCCGAAGCCGACGACGCGGGCCTGGGCCTATAGCGTGGAATCGCTTGCCTAGCAGCTATTCTCACGGTCGCTCGCCGCCTATGGGCCCTCGTCGTTGTCGGGGAGGAGGTGTCGTTGGGGGTGGTGGTAGCCGTTGAGGCGG
>JAGQTR010000250.1 GCA_020438915.1 Mycobacterium sp. | reverse complement strand
TCCAGCGCCACGGCGACGTTCACGACACCCTCGGCAAGAGGCGTCGGCAACAGTTCGTCTGCGCGGGCCAGTCGACGCAGTAGCGTATTGCGGTGAATGTAGAGGCGGGCCGCAGCCCGGGAGGCGTTGCACTGCTCGTCGATGAACGTCCGCACGGTGCCCCGCAATTCGGCGCCTGCCGTTTCGAAGTCCCCGAGTACCTGCTTGACGAAGTCGGCGGCCCGATCAGGGTCGGCGGTGACGAGCGCCACCAACTGGATTTCGGCGAAGAAGGCGATCGGTTGCGGTGACTGAAGTCGCGCCATCATCTGCTGCGTGGTGAGGGCATCGAAATGGCTGCGCCGGAAGCCTTCGACGCCGTGGCCGGCCGACCCGATCGCGATCCGGATGTCGGGTGCGGGGCCGATCGACTGCAGCATCGCAGTGGCGGCGGTGTCGGTGGCGGTGTCGGTGGGCACCCACACCCAGCGGGTCGCCGAGCTGGCCAGCACGCTCAGCGGGCGCGCCACCCCGGTCGCCTGACCGAAGGCCTCGGCAGCCCGGTCGAGCCGAGTCGCGTCGCCTTCGAGGTCTTCGCTCCAGATGACTGCCGCGGTGTGAGCGCCGGTCAGCGCATAGCCGAGCCGAGCTTCGGCGCGCTGGCGGGGGATCGGTGCGCCATCGAGGAGCAGTGCGACGGTCTCGCGGCGCTCAGCGTGCGTGCCTTGGGTGAGTTCGTCGCGTTCCACTTCGATCTGTGCGGCGATCCGGGCCAGGGTCGCGTCGATGAACGAGCTGATCGACCGGGAACACACGTCGAGCAGTTCGTGGAGCTCGGCAGGGTCGGAGGTCAGTTCGAAGGCGATCGCCATGAGGCGCCGCCAGGTCACGCTTTCGCCGACTCGATAGGCGTCTAGCGAGAACGAGTCGAGCCCCCGGCGCACCAACTCGCGCGCGATGATCATCGGCTCGGCCCCGCTGTTTGCCGGTACCGGACCCCCGGGATCACGCACGTTGGCGGTTCCCCAAAAGAACATATTGGCTCGGTTGCTGCGGCTGACCGCCGCGGCGAGCTCGGGGTCGGCGGCGATCACCGGGTTGGCCGCGAGCACCGCCTGGTCGAGTTCGTCGAGCCATTCCCGACGTGCACTGACGACTATCTGCGCGCACTGCCGAATCAGCTCACGGACAGGGGCGGACGGGAGCTCCCAGGACACCTGACAGACCCTAGCCGCGACAGTGCAATATGCACCATGGATAGAGTAAATAGGGAGGATTTGACCTTAGCGACGGTGGCGAAAGGCGAGATGATGGGCACATCGATCCGCACCAGCGCCAGGAGTCACCATGATGAACTCACGACCCAATCAACCCGAACAACTCGATGTGCTGATCGTCGGCGCGGGGATCTCCGGCATCGGCGCGGCGTACTACCTCCAGCAGGAGCATCCGGGCCGGACCTACGCCATCCTGGAGGCACGCGGGGCGACCGGTGGCACCTGGGACCTGTTTCGTTACCCCGGCATCCGTTCGGACTCCGATCTGCACACTTTCGGATACGAGTTCAAGCCGTGGCGCGATGATCACGCCATCGCCACCGCCGACAAGATCCTGGCCTACCTACGGGAGACGGCCGCCGAGAACCGCATCGACGAGAAGATCCGATTCCACCACAAGGTGCTCGGTGCGGCATGGTCGAGCGCCGACGCGCGCTGGATCGTCGACATCGAGCGCACCGACGCGGCCGGCGGGGATCCAGAACTGATCCAGATCGCCGCCAACTGGCTCTTCAGTGCCGGCG
>JAGQTR010000249.1 GCA_020438915.1 Mycobacterium sp. | reverse complement strand
AGCCGCTGCTGGCCAACGTCGACACTTTCCGATGCTGGCTGGAGGATGAACGCCAGGAGGTGCTGGACCGGGTCGAGGAGTTGGTCATCAAACCGGTCGAGGGCTCAGGGGGCTATGGCATCGTGTTCGGCCCCGATGCCTCATCGAAGGAACTGACGGCGATCACCAAGAAGATCAACGCCGACCCCCGTGGCTGGATCGCCCAGCCGGTGGTGCAGTTGTCTACCGTGCCCACCCAGATCGGCGACGAACTGTCACCGCGGCACGTAGATCTGCGCCCTTTTGCCGTCAACGACGGCGACGACGTCTGGGTGCTGCCCGGCGGGCTGACCCGGGTGGCGCTACCCGAGGGATCCCTGGTGGTGAACTCCAGTCAGGGCGGAGGGTCGAAGGACACCTGGGTGCTGGCCTCGCGCAGCTCCGACGCCGACCGTGAACTGGCTGCTGCCGAGATCGTTCGTGCGCTGCCCAAACCCCCCCGGGGTTCCAAAGCCGACAAGAACGGCGACGGAGTGACGTCTCAGCAGAATCAACAACAGCAGAATCAGCAGAATCAACAGCAGCAGCAGGCGGTGATCGGCTGATGCTGGCACGCAACGCCGAGTCGCTGTACTGGATTGGTCGCTACGTCGAACGAGCCGACGACACGGCCCGCATCCTCGACGTCACCGTGCACCAACTCCTCGAGGACTCCAGCGTGGATCCCGACCACACCTCACGCACGTTGCTGCGGGTGCTCGGAATCGAACCTCCCGAGTCAGCCCTGGACGTGTGGTCGCTGACCGACCTGGTGGCGTTCAGCCGGGACACCGACGGTGGATGTTCGATCGTGGAAGCAATCTCGGCGGCCAGGGAGAACGCCCGCGGTGCACGCGAAGTCACCTCCACCGAGATCTGGGAGTGCCTCAATACCACATACAATGCGTTGGCCGAACGGGAGCGGGCCGCCAAACGCCTTGGGCCACACGAGTTCTTGTCGTTTGTGGAGGGCCGCGCGGCGATGTTCGCGGGTTTGGCCGACTCCACCCTGTCCCGGGACGACGGATACCGGTTCATGGTGTTGGGCCGGGCAATCGAACGCGTCGATATGACGGTGCGATTGCTGTTGTCCCGCGTCGGTGACAGCGCGTCCTCACCGGCCTGGGTCACGGTGCTGCGTTCGGCGGGCGCGCACGACACCTACCTGCGCACGTATCGCGGTGTACTCGATGCTGCCCGGGTCGTCGAGTTCATGCTGTTGGACCGGCTCTTCCCCCGCTCGGTGATGTACTCGCTCAGGCTGGCCGAGCACAGTATCGACGAACTGCACAAGCGGCGAATCAACCGGATAGGTGCCACCGCGGAGGTGCAACGCCTGCTCGGTCGCGCTCGCAGCGAGTTGGAGTTCCTGCCTCAAGGCGTGCTGCTCGAGTCGCTGGAGGAACGCCTGGCCGCTATTCAGCAGACGTGTGCAGACGTCGGAGAAGCGTTGGCTCTGGAGTATTTCCATTCCGCGCCATGGGTGGCATGGACCGATGCGGGCCGCGATGGTGCGCTGGTGATCGAAGAAGGCGAGGTCTGAAGACATGTGGCGGATGCGGGTCATCCATGACACGGGCTACGCCTACAAGTCGCCGGTTACCGCGTCGTTCAACGAGGCAAGGCTCACCCCGCGGTCGGATTCGCGGCAGAACGTCATCCTCAATCGCGTCGAGACCGTGCCGGCCACCAGGTCATACCGGTACGTCGACTACTGGGGCACCGCGGTCACGTCCTTCGACCTGCACGCGCCGCACACCGAGTTGGAGGTGACGGCGTCTTCGGTGGTGGAGACCGAGCGGCCGGAACCGCCGAAGATCAAGCTCAGCTGGGAGGACCTGGCCGGCGAAGCGGTAATCGACAAATACGACGAGATGCTCGCCCCGACGCACTTCGTCCCGGCGAGCAAGCGGATCCAACGAGTGGGGCGCCGGATCGCCAAATACCACGCTCCGGCGGAGGCCGTCATCGAGGCCGCCCGCTGGGTCCAGGGCGAACTGCAGTACGTCCCCGGCACCACGGGGGTGCACACCTCGGGTGTCGATGCGCTGCGCGAGGGCAGGGGAGTGTGCCAGGACTTCGCTCATCTGACGTTGATGTTGTTGCGCAGCATGGGGATTCCAGCCCGATATGTGTCGGGTTACCTGCACCCCAAGCGCAACGCCACTCTGGGTGAAACCGTCGAAGGGCAGAGCCACGCCTGGATCCAGGCGTGGACGGGAGAGTGGTGGCATTACGACCCCACCAACGACACCGAGATCAGCGAGCAGTACATCAGCGTCGGGGTGGGCCGTGACTACACCGATGTCACGCCGCTGAAGGGCATCTACTCCGGAGAGGGGTCCACCGACCTCGACGTCAACGTGGAGATCACCCGGCTGGCTTGAAGCCCACGCCGGGGTGGACCTCAACTCGGTGCAGATCGTCGCCGATCTCGATCTGACGATCGAAGACCGAAGCGGCCAGTGCCCGCCACTGTTCTTCCTGACCGGGTTGGATCGCCGGAACGTAATGGGTCAGGATCAGAATGCCGACGTCGGCGCGGGCGGCGGTCTCGGCGGCTTGCTCTACCGACGAGTGGTAGTCGCAGATGTCTCTGATCCGCTGCATCGGCAGCGGATCGATCAGGTCTTTGCGGATCGCGGTGTGGACCAGTGCGCCGGCACCGGCGGCTAGGTCGTCGAGGGTCGCACAGGGCACCGAGTCGCCGGCCAGCACCACCGATGCGCCGTCGTGTTCGATGCGGAATCCAATGGTTGGTGCGACGGGTCGATGATCTGTGGGTGCCACCCTGATCTGGACCCCGTCGCGCCCCCACACCACGCCGTCGGTCACTTCCTCCACCTCCACCGGTGGCGGCGTCGTCAGGTCGGCATGGTGGGCGATCCGATATCCGATGTCGAAACCGAATGCCTTCAACGTGTTTTCGACGAC
>JAGQTR010000248.1 GCA_020438915.1 Mycobacterium sp. | reverse complement strand
GTCCAGGGGGAGGTACTGCAGTGCCCGTTCCACGGGTGGCAGTGGAACCAGCTGGGACGCAACGTGTGCATCCCGTACGAGGACCGGCCCAACCGCGGCCGCCGAATCAGGACCTACCCGGTGGTCGAACGCAACGAGTCGGTGTACCTCTGGCACGACATCGACAACCGCGAGCCGTTCTTCGAGGCTCCGGACGTCTTCGCCGACTTCGGTGACGGCAGCAGTTCCGCGGATTACTTTCCGCAGCAACGACTTTTCCGGCAGGGGCTGGAGATGCATCCGCAGTACGTCTTGGAGAACGGGGTGGACGTCGCCCACTTCAAATACGTGCACAACACCCCGATCGTGCCGGTGTTCACCCGCCACGACTTTGACGGCCCGGTGTCCTACGTTGATTTCACGATCACTTTCGAAGGCGACGCCGGCCAGAAGATCGAGGACGTCAACAGCGGAGTCGAGGCGATCAACGGCGGTCTCGGTATCGCGGTCACCAAGAGCTGGGGAATGATCGACAACCGCACGATCTCGGCGATCACCCCGGTCGACGAGTGCATCTCCGATGTGCGGTTCATGGTCTACATCGGACGACCGTCGGGAAGATCGTCCACCGGAGACCCGGCACGCGCGGCGGCCAAGGCCGGCGAGTTCGGCGCAGAGGTTATCCGGCAGTTCAACCAGGACATCTACATCTGGGCGCACCAGCGCTATTCCGACCCGCCGGCGCTGGCCAGTTCGGAGCTCAGGGGGTTCACCGCTATCCGGGAATGGGCGATGCAGTTCTATCCCGACGGCAAGGGCGGAAGCGCGGCCGCGCTTGCCGCCGCAACGGCACAAAGTCGCAGCCAGTGACCGAACCAGAAGGGTATGACATGAGCGACCCGATCAGGGTTTTCCAGGTAGCCACCGGCAACGTGGGCTCGGAGATGATCAAACGGATCGCCACCCAGCCGGACTTGGAACTTGTTGGGGTGCATTGCTATTCACCTGATAAGGTCGGCAAAGATGTCGGGGAGATCGTCGGCTTGGCGCCCAACGGACTGGCAGCGACGGGCACGATCGAGGAGATCATCGCCGCCAGGCCCGATGTTTTGACGTTTCACGGTGTCTTTCCCGATGAGGATCTCTACGTCAAGGTGCTAGAGGCCGGGATCGACGTCGTCACCACCGCCGACTGGATCACCGGATGGCACCGCGATCGCAACCATCCACACGGCTCTGGCAAGCCGGTCACTCAGCTACTCCAAGAGGCCTGCGACAAGGGGGGTTCGACGTTCTACGGCACCGGAATGAACCCCGGTCTGAACCAGATCCTGGGAGTCGTCTGTTCGGCGGACGTCGCCGAGATCGAGAACATCACCACCATCGAATCGGTCGATGTGTCCTGCCATCACTCCAAGGACACCTGGATCGAGGTGGGCTACGGTCAGCCCGTAGCTGACCCGGAGATACCGGGCAAGCTGGAGAAGTACACCCGGGTGTTCGCCGACAGCGTGTTGATGATGGCCGACTGTTTTGACCTCGCGCTCGACGAGGTCACCTTCAGCTACGAACTCGGCGCGTGCACCAAGGATGTCGACCTGGGCTGGTACCGGCTCCCCAAGGGCTCACTGGGTGGTAACTACCTTCGCTACCAGGGCATCGTCGACGGGGTGCCGCGCATCGAGACGCACCTCGAATGGCAGATGACACCCCATACCGATCCCAGCTGGGATATCAAGGGTTGCTATATCACCCAGATCAAGGGTGATCCCAACATCTACAACAAACACATGATCTTCCCCAAGCCCGGCGTCGACCTATCCGACCCCGCCAGCTTCGCATCCATCGGGATGACCGTCACCGGAATGCCGGCGCTCAACGCGATCAGATCGGTCGTCGCGGCGCCGCCCGGCATCATCACCAGCGCCGATCTACCGCTACGCGGCTTCGCCGGACGATTCACGATCTAGTCCCGGCGTTGACACTGCAATGAGGGTGACCAACTGCCAGTGGCCGTCGCCGTGAGCGCCGTCTGAACTCGTTTCGAGGGGCTATTGCACCGCGAAGTAAAGGCTTTCGAGTCGGCGTACCAATAGGCTCGGTAGCCACCGCGGCGGCTCGGTGACCGAAATCCAACTGGTGTGTTCAAAGAGGTGCTCCAGCACGATCCGCGCCTCCAGCCGCGCGAGCGCGGCGCCGACGCAGAAGTGCGCACCCTTGCCGAACGAGATATGCCCCTTGCGGCCGGCGCGGTCCAGCCGAAACTCGTTGGGCCCCTCGAAGTGCCCAGGATCGCGGTTGGCTGCTCCCCAAAGCAGTAGCAACCGTGAGCCCGCCGCGAGATCATGCCCGCCGAGCGTGCAGTCGTTGCGCACATGGCGGTAGTGGCCTCGAAATGGTGGCTCGAACCGCAGCACCTCCTCCAGGAACACCGGGACCATGTCAGGATGCGCGCGCAGCTGCTCCTGAATTTCGGGGCGGGTGGCGATGATATTGGTCGCCGAGCCGATGAGGGACGCAGTCGATTCTCCGCCCGCGCTGAACAGCATCACCATCATCAACTGTGCGGTCAGGGCGTCGAGTTGGTCTGTGGCGCAAGCGGTCGCGAGGTCACCGAGCAGGTCGTCCGACGGACTGGTGGTTGCATGTCGCAACCGCTGGGCGACATAGCCGATCAGCTCGGCGGCGGCCGACTCCGCTGCCGCCAGCCGGTCCGCGCCCACCAGGCCCTCGAGCAGCTGGGTGCTGGCATAGCCCCAGGCCGCGAGCTGTTCGGTGTCGCGATCAGGGACGCCAATGAGCCGACATACCACCATCATCGGCAGACGGTTGGCGACCGCGGACATCCACTCAATGTGACCGCCGCGCAGCTCCTGTCGCCATAGCTGTTCGATTGTCTGCACCACAAACGGCTCCAATGCGCGGATCCGCTTAGCAGCCAATTTCGGTACGACCAGCTTGCGGTGCATGGCGTGCGCCGGATCGTCGGCCGTCGCCAGAACCTGGGTGGGTCCGCCCAGGTCATCGATCGGGTGCAGATCGAGGGTGCCGTCGGGCTGAAACGTCATCGTCGCGGTCAGATTGGAGGAGAAGTCGTCGGGACGGCCCACCACCTCGACGACCGAGTCCCAACCGCAGACCGCAAAGAAATCCGACGTGGCGACCCGATGAACCGGCCCGGCAGCCAGCATCCGAGCGTAGAGCGGATACGGGTCCTGAATGAACCGGTCGTCGAACATGGCCACACCGAGGTCCGCATCCTGGACTGTCACCAGTTCAGGTTGAGGGTGAAGCATCAGCCGAGTCAATGTTCTGGCGAAGGTTGAAAATCGCTGTCCCGTCGGGGTGAGACAGGGTGTCTCAGTGCGTCCCGTCTGACTGGTAGTTTGTTGAAACGTCTCGTCAAATTTGTCTCACGTTGAGATTGTTGGCTTCAGATTCTCGAAGGGGGCCTGAGTTGGTGCGAGAGGAT
>JAGQTR010000247.1:7400-7628 GCA_020438915.1 Mycobacterium sp. | reverse complement strand
AGGGAGGCCCGCCCTTCTCGGCGGAGCCACACGGGTGGGGATTTTCAGTGAGCGTCAGTGGGGATTTTCAGTGAGCGCCATCATGGACGAGCAAGTCGCGGTCGAGCAGCAGCTCCAGTCCGACAAGGCACGGTTCGAGGCGGTGGTGGCCAATGCACCGTCGGCAATCTCGGTACACGATCTCGCACACCGCTACACCCTGGTCAACGACACCTTCTGCCGATTGTT
>JAGQTR010000247.1:2633-7292 GCA_020438915.1 Mycobacterium sp. | reverse complement strand
AAGAAGAAGCCATCGAGCGGGGGCCGGAAACCATCGCGGTCATGACCCACCGATTTCCGTTACGCAATGCCGCCGGGGCCATCGCCGAGCTGGTGACGATCCGAACCGACAACACCTACCGCAAGACCCTCGAACACGAAGCGGCTCAACGCACCCTGTGGGAAGAACGCATCTGGTCAGCCCTCGGCGAGGGACGGCTGCTGGCCTACTCACAACCCATCGTCGACATCGCCACCGGGGCAAAGGTTGCCGAGGAACTGCTGGTCCGGCTTCGCGTCGCCGAAACCGAAGAGATCTTGTCACCTGCGGAATTCCTGCCTCAATGCGAGAAGTACGGCCTCATCCCGGTGATCGATCGATACATGATCGGTCGCGCAATCGATCTAGCGTATTCCGGCGGGAACGTGTGCGTGAACATCACCGGCCAAACCATGGGCGACCCCACCGCAATGGGTGAGATCCTCGACGCGCTCACCACCGCGGGTCCAGAGGTAGCCGACAAGATCACCTTCGAAATCACCGAATCCATCGCGCTCGCCTCACCCGCGGTCGCCAAGACATTCTCCGCGGGCATGCGCGAACTAGGTTGCCGAGTTGCGCTCGATGACTTCGGAACCGGATACGGCACCTTCACCGAACTACGCCATCTCCACCTCGACTCGCTGAAGATCGACCTCAGCTTCGTCCAGCAAATGCTCCACGACCGCGAAGACGAACGCGTCGTGAAGACCATCGTCGCCGTCGCACAGGCCTACGACTTGACCACCGTCGCCGAAGGGGTGGAGACCCAAGCCCTGCTAGAGCGGCTCGCCGAGCTGGGAGCCGATCGCGCCCAGGGATATCTCTTCGGCAAACCCCAGCCGATCCACTGGTAAATCAACCCCCGCAGCCCCCCGCAGTCATGGCCCTTTGCGTGGGCACTGTTCACGATGGCTGACGTGGACGTGGGGCCATCCCCCGACACAAAAACTGGCCCAGCGCATTGACTGACCACCTGCTGCCGGTCTGCGGGCAAGTGCACCAGGACATTTGAGCTCACGGACTCCCACCGCCATGACATCAGAGGCTCGATGATCCGCCCCCTGGGTACAACCCTCCCCAATGCCCCCCGTTGTTTAGCGTTGGTCGGCGCTGTAGTGGGGACTGTCCGAGAAACGGTGGATCCGACCTTGGTCTGACACGCCAGGCGTGAGCTTGGCGGGAAGGACTGACGATGTCAGAAACACTCGATCCCGTGGCTATTGAACTGGATCAACGGCAGCTTGCCGAGCAACTGTTGGCTCAGGCCAAGGAGCAGGGCGTGGAGCTGGTCGGCCCTAATGGGCTGTTGAATCAGCTGACGAAGAACGTGTTGGAGACCGCGCTGGACGCCGAAATGACTGAACACCTCGGCTATGACAAGCACGACCCAGCCGGGCGCGATAGCGGCAACTCGCGGAACGGGACGCGGGCCAAGACGGTGTTCACCGAGA
This sequence comes from Mycobacterium sp., assembly GCA_020438915.1. Classification (GTDB taxonomy): domain Bacteria; phylum Actinomycetota; class Actinomycetes; order Mycobacteriales; family Mycobacteriaceae; genus Mycobacterium. The sequence continues at coordinate 5,820 of JAGQTR010000247.1, read as the reverse complement.
TCGGACCGGTCCAGATCGAGGTGCCCCGCGATGTGAACTCTTCGTTCGACCCGCAGATCGTCAGGAAGCGTCAGCGTCGTCTCAATGGTGTCGATGAGATCGTCTTGTCGCTGACGGCCAAGGGATTGACCACCGGTGAGGTCGCGGCGCACTTCGCCGATGTCTACGGGGCCACGGTGTCCAAGGACACCATTTCGCGGATCACCGACAAGGTCATCGCTGAGATGACTGAGTGGTGCAACCGCCCGCTGGAGTCGGTGTATCCAGTGGTGTTCATCGACGCTATCCACGTCAAGATCCGCGATGGCCAGGTCAGCAACCGGCCCGTCTACGTAGCGATCGGGGTCACCTGCGCCGGGGAACGCGACATCCTGGGATTGTGGGCCGGCGACGGCGGGGAGGGCGCGAAGTTCTGGCTGGCGGTGCTCACCGAGATCAAGAATCGCGGCACCGCCGATGTATGCATCGTGGTGTGTGACGGCCTCAAAGGCCTACCGGATGCGATCACCACGGTGTGGGACCGCGCGATCGTGCAGACCTGCGTCATCCATCTGTTGCGCAACACATTCCGGTATGCCTCCCGCAAGTACTGGGACCAGATCGCCAGGGACGTCCGACCGATCTACACTGCGTCGTCGGAAGCCGCGGCCAAGGAACGTTTCGTCGAGTTCGCCGCGAGTTGGGGCGCCCAGTACCCGGCGATCATCCGACTGTGGGAGAACGCTTGGAGCGAGTTCGTGCCCTTCCTGGACTACGACGTCGAGATTAGGCGGGTCATCTGCTCCACCAACGCTATCGAATCTCTAAATTCGCGCTACCGCAGAGCGATCCGGGCCCGCGGGCACTTCCCAACCGAACAGGCCGCGATGAAGTGCCTCTACCTCGTGACCCGTTCCCTAGACCCCACCGGCCGCGGTAAGGCACGATGGGCAATGAGGTGGAAGCCCGCGCTGAATGCGTTCGCGATCACCTTCGACGGCCGGATCACTCCGACCGGCAACTAACCAATGCCAAGGTCGGATCCACCGTTAATCTGACAGCCCCCTGTAGTGGCGTCCGGTGGTGCGGGTGCGTTCCTGCCAGTTCTGGGCGAGCCATATTTCGAGGAGTTCAGCGGGGATTTGGGTGTGGGTGGCCCAGTCGTGGAGTTGTTGGTTGTAGCGCAGGTAGCGGGTGCGGGTGAAGGTGGGGATCGACGGGATTTCCAGCCAGCCCAGGTGACAGAGGGTGGCCAGGCTGAACCGCCCCGGGTTTGGTGCACGCCTTCTTCGAGGGAAGGTTGTTCGCATCATGGCGAAGAAATACGACGACGAGTTCAAGGCCCGGGCGGTGCGGTTGGTCACTGACCATGCCGAGGAGTACGACAGCCGCACAGCCTGCATCACCGCGGTGGCCAAGCGGTTGGGAGTGTCCTACGAATCGCTGCGCCGCTGGGTCAACCAGGCCGAGGTGGACACCGGCAAGCGTGACGGAGTGTCCACCGATGTCGCGCGCGAGAACAAAGAGCTCAAACGCAAGAATCGCGAGCTTGAGGAAACCATCGAAATCCTCAAAGCAGCAACAAGTTTCTTCGTGCGGGAGAGCGACCCGCGACACCGTTGATCTGTGCGTTCATCGCCGAGCATCGCGCTCGGTTCGGGGTCGCTCCGATCTGCCGCGTGCTCACCGAGTACGGCTGCGCGATCGCCCCGAGAACCTTCTACGCCTGGCTGGCCCGACCCCCGTCAGCACGGGCTTTGTGGGACACCGTCATCACCGAGGTGCTGGCCGGCTACTACGAACCCGACGAGCACGGTCGGCGTAAACCGGAGTCGCTGTACGGAGCGACCAAGATGTGGGCCCACCTGCAACGCCAGGGCATCGCAGTGGCCCGCTGTACCGTCGAGCGCCTCATGCGCACCCACGGTTGGCGTGGAGTCACGCGCCGCAAGAAGGTCCGCACCACGATCGCCGATCCGACCGCGGCGCGCGCCGCTGATCTGGTCAAGCGCCAGTTCCGGGTGCCAGCCCCCAACGTGCTGCTGGTGGCCGATTTCACCTACGTCCGGCTGGCCAGCGGCGTGTTCGTGTACACCGCGTTCGCCATCGACGCCTATGCGGGCCGGATTCTGGGATGGACCTGCTCAGCCAGCAAGGAGGACCGCTTTGTGCGCCAGGCGATCCGCCATGCCGCGCAACTCCGCGACAGTGAAGGTAATCCATTGGTGGGCAACACTATTCATCATAGCGATGCGGGGTCTCAATATACGTCCGTGCGCTTCGGTGAAACCCTCGCTCTGTCCGGACTGGTCCCCTCAATCGGCACCGTCGGGGATGCCTTCGACAACGCCCTGGCCGAGACGACCATCGGGCTGTACAAGACCGAAGCCGTCCGCGACGACTCACCGTTTCGGCGAGGCCCGTTGCATCGTCTGACCGACGTTGAACTGCTCACCGCCGAGTGGGTCGGTTGGTACAACACCGACCGGCTCATGCACCGCTTGGGCCGCATCCCACCAATCGAGTACGAGACTGTCCACTACGCTACAAACGCGGCCCACTTAGAGGCTGCGCACTAGTAACCGGTGTGCATCAAACCCGGGGCGATTCAGGCTGTGTGGGTCGAGTAGTTGCGGTCGCTGCGCGGTGCGGTGGTGGGTGGCCCAGCAGTACAGCGACAACACCGCTGGCCCGATCCCGGGGGTGCGGGGCCAGCCCGACCAGCTGTGGTACGGGCCGGGGTCGAGGTCGGCGGGATGTTGGTCGCGGCAGTGTTTCAGCGCGGTGGTGATCTCAGCGAATTCCCCTGCGCGGTTGGAGGTTCCAACATTGGGGAAGCGGCGGGCGTGGGAGCGTCGCGGATGCCCGAACAGCCACGCCGCGGCGCGGTAGAGCACACACAGATCGGTCGGCCCGTCATCGGGCAGTGCTCCGTTGATGTCGCTGCGCCGCAGAAACCCGGCACCTCGATCGGTGGGGGTGGCGTCGATGGTGCGCCCCCACAACCGCACCGGGATCCGATAGCTTTCCAGGTGGGTGTTCCACCAGTCCAGATCGACCGCGGCCAGATCGTCTTCAACGGTGATCCCGTAATCGTTGGCGTGGCACCACTGCACACAATCGGCAGGCGGTTCCACCGGCAGCCCCCAGGTCATAGTCCGATCCCGTAGTCATCGTCGCGGCTGCGCTCCCGGCTACGTTCCCGGCT
>JAGQTR010000247.1:0-2440 GCA_020438915.1 Mycobacterium sp. | reverse complement strand
GGCAGGTGCGCTGCCGCAGCGTCGGTCAAATACTTTGACGGCCCTGGTCGGGGTGGGTCGGTGTCGGTGGTGACCAGTAGCAGCTTGCTGCCCCGCGCGTGGGCGTGGCGCGCCAGCCGCTGTAGCTGTACGGGGTGCAGGTGGTCAGCGTCATCGACAATGATGAACGCGCCAAAGAATCGGCTTTTCTTGCTCATGACGTCGGGTGCCAGGGTGTCGAACTCGGCCAGCACGTCGGCGGCACTGTGCAGGCCCTCGGTGCCGTCGCTGTAACCGACCGCGTCGCGGCGAGCCGCTTCGGTGCCGGGGATCACGATCGTCAAAGCGTCCTCAGCCTGGGTGCACGCCGTCACCGCCCCCAGCAGCGCCGGTTTGTCGGTGGCGGCCTCAGCATCAACATGCAGGGATTGCACGGTGTAGATGGTGCCGACGAGGCCGGCGACGATACCGCGTTGATCCTGATCGAGCCCGTCCTCGACGAGGCGCTCCAGGGTGTCGGTGCCGGTCTTGTGGCAGACAGCACCCGGGCTGATCCCGCCGATCTGGGCCAGCCAGTCGACTTCGGCACCCAACTCGTGGGCGCTGCGGACCTTCTCCAGTGCGCGGCCCCGGGTGTCGAGCAGGCCGGCGACCTGGTCGGGAAGCTGGTCGCGGTCGGTGCCGGCGGCGGTGTCGGCCACGGTGCGGGCCGTGTCGTCACGGCTCAACAGTGCTTTCAAGGCTCCGGCGGCGTCCTGGTCATCGCCGCGGCGGGCTTCGTGCACACCGGGTTCGGGTTGCGCGCTGTGTTCGTGATCGCCTTCCCCGGCGACCCGGTCGTAGAGGTAGACGGTGTTGGATTCCCGCCCGCGGGTCATCGCCACATAAGCCGCCCGGCGACGCCCCGTCGTAGAGAGCACAGCGTGACAGCGTTCCGCGGTGGCGCCCTGGGCGGCGTGCACGGTGACCGCATACCCGTGATGGACATGGGTGTGCAGATACTCCCCGTCAAACACGGTCAGCGCGTTATCGCCGATACGGCGGGCCGCGATCCGGTCCCCCTCGGCGTCAACGGCGATGACGTTCCAGCGTTGCCCATTGCGCACCGGGGCATCAGTGACCGGGGTACGCCGGTCATCGCTGGCGAATACCTCGATGGTGGGATCGTTGCGGCGGCTGATCACCACATCCCCGGCCCCGATACGGTGCCGCCGCGCACCATTCACGGTCTCAGCGCCGTCCTCGACGCGGTGGCGGTGGATGCGTTCATTGAGCGCATCAGCGATCTCCCACCGATCCGCGATCAACAAACTATCCCCACCACCACCGCTGTTGGGGTCGTGTTCCCTCATCCAGGCGTCAAACGCATCTTGGGCCATGGCGACCGGATCCCCGGTGTGGAGCCGGTCGTGATCGCGGTACCACTCCACCGCATCATCGAGCACACCACCGTCACCGTCACGCACCCCCAACGAGGCCGCCCGCTCCCCCGCGTCGTGCATCCGCCACACCTCCGACAGATGCTGCGCCCAGGGCAGATCGGCACACAGTTGAGTGAACATCCCCCCGCGCGCCTTCACCGGAGACAACTGCCGCCCATCACCGACAAGCACCGTTTTCGTGCCCGCGCTACTGGCCGCGGCCAACAGTTCCCGCAACGCTGCGGTGCCCACCATCCCGGCTTCATCAATCACCAGCAGCGTCTCTGAATCAAACCGCAGCCGCGCCTCCCGCAACGCTTTGAGCGCGGCCGCGATCGTGCCCCCGACATCCCCAGCGCCTTCGGCTAGGGCGACATCGGCGGCTTTCCCCGTCGGCGCCGCCACCAACACCCGCGACTTCCCGCCCCGGTGCGCGGCCTCCCGCAGCGCCCGCAGCGAGGTGGTTTTACCCGCCCCCGCCGGCGCCGACAGGGTCTGAATCAACCACGGCGACGTAGCGATCGCGCCGATCGCGCCGCCTTGATCACCGGACAAACCCGCGCCCCCGACAACCGCGTCGACCGTCTCGGCCGGCAGCGCCGCACGCTCATCACGCACGGCGATCAGTTCATAGAGCGCTTGTTCCTCGGCAATGATCGGGGCCGCGGTGAACCGGTCATGACCTTCCCGCTCATGAGGTTGGCGGTCCTCAGTGATGCGCATTCCGACCGCATCAGCCAGCGTTTCCACCACCCAGCGCGGCCCGTGACCAGTGTCGTCGATCGTGACCGGCATCGCCGCACCCAACGCCTCGATCAGATCAGCGCGGGTAAACGCCGCCTTATCGATCCCGGCCACCGCCGCGCTCACCCACTCCATCACCGCACCCGCCCCCGCGGCCTCCCGCCCTACCCGCGCTTCCTGCTGGGCGACCTCATCGATCACCAATTCGGCACCAAACCGCTGCGCCCATTCAGCCTTCAACTCGGCCCACGGCCGATGCTCAGGCTTACGCGGGCGGGTCGCTTTCTGCGCGCGCG
>JAGQTR010000246.1 GCA_020438915.1 Mycobacterium sp. | reverse complement strand
CGCGCGCTCGCGGTTACCGGGCGCGGCGGATGAGGTCGGCGGCCTTCTCACCGATCAGCACGCTGGGTGCGTGGGTGTGGCCCCGGATTATCGCCGGCATCACCGACGCGTCGGCTACCCGCAGCGCCGTCACGCCGCGGACCCGCAATTCGGGGTCGACGACGCTGGCGGCGTCGCTGCCCATCCGGCAGGTGCCTACCGGGTGATACAGCGTGTGCGACAGGGAATCCACTGCTCTGGAAAGTGTTTCGTCATCGAGATCGGTGGAGTCCAGCGGCCGGGCGACTCTGCCGATCGTGCCCCGCAGTGCCGGCGCACGGGCGATATCGGCACAGATGCGCAGTCCCGCCATCAACGCCGCCCGATCAGCCCCGGCCTCGTCGGTCAGGTATCGGGGGTCGATCAGCGGCTTGTCGTGGGGGTCGGCGGTGGCCAGCGTGATCGTTCCCCGGCTCTGCGGCTTGAGCAGGATGGGGCCCATCACGACGGCGTGGCCGACGTAGGGGTCACCGATTCCCTCGTCGAAATATGGTGCGGGAGCGAAGATGAGCTCGAGATCGGGTAACTCCAGATCCGGACGACTGCGGACGAAACCGTAGGCCTCGCCCACATTCGAAGTGAGCATGCCCCGGCGTCGCACCAGGTAGTTCGCCAGTTCCACGGGCTTCTGCGCGTCGAACAACGAGTCGTAAGGCACGTCGAAACCGAGCGGTATGACCAGATGGTCGAGCAGATTGGCGCCCACCTCCGGCGAGTCTGCGATGCTGGCGATCCCGTGGGTGGTGAGCTGATCGCGGTCACCGACTCCAGACAGCATGAGCAGTTGTGGGGTGTTGACGGCCCCGGCGCACAGCACCACTTCGCGACGGGCGGTGGCCACGGTACGGCCATTTTTGCCATCGAACTCGACGCCGATCGCACGGTCCCCGGCGAACACCACCCGGGTCGCGGTGGCCTCGGTCAACACCGTCAGGTTTTTGCGTTTGCTGATCGGCTTCAGATAGGCGTCGGCGGTGCTCCACCGGGCACCCCGACGTTGAGTGACCAATGTTTGGCAGAACCCCTGTGGCTCAGCCTGGTTGGGCGCCTCCACGCCGAAACCGCATTGCTGTACTGCGGTCAGCCAATCACCCGTCGAGGCGCGCGGGCTACGCTGACGCGAGATGACCAGCGGCCCCGATTCGATGACCCGCAGGTAGGGCTCGAGGTGGGCGTAATCCCATTCTTCGCCGGCGTGCTCGCCCCACTCGTCGTAATCTGCGGCGAACCCGCGCACCCACATCATCGCGTTCATCGAGGACGAACCGCCGAGCATCTTGCCCCGGGGCCAGTAGATCCGGCGTCCGCCCAGTCCCGGTTGTGGCTCGGTCAGATAGTCCCAATCGAGCGGACCCCGAAACAGTTGGCCGAACGCGGCGGGGATGTGGACGAACTTGTCCTTGTCCCGCGTGCCCGCTTCCAGCACGACCACCTGCACCGAGGGATCCGAGCTCAGACGGTTGGCTACGACGGCGCCGGCAGAACCTGTTCCCACGATGACGTAATCGGCTTCCACGAGCGGGAGTCTAGACACCTGCCGACCGCCGAGCAGTCGATCAGACCAAGCGGTCAATCAGACCCGGTCGCGCTCAGCTCGATGCGCTGGGCGCAGCGGACACCGGCATAGCGCTGCGGACTACACGTCAGGATGATGACCTGGCTGTCGCTTGCCACCGCATCGAACACGTCGGCCATCTTGGTCAGCCGTTGCGCGTCGGTGAACCCGAGTGCGTCATCGATCACGACCGGCACACTGTCCTCCTTGGCCACCAGCGCGGCACCGGCCAGCCTCGCGACGATGCCCAGCTGCTCCTTGGCGCCCCCGGACAGCGACTCGTACGGGACGGTGCACCCCGACAGCGTGCGGTGTCCAATGCGTAACTCGCTGTCGACGTCGACCTCGAAGCTCTCGCCGAACACCAGCCGCCCCAAGCGTTCCACCTCACCGCGGAACGGGTCCACGTAGCGCTGCCGCATGGCATCGCGGTGCCGGCCCACGACCGTCCTGAGTAGGTGTGCGGCCCGGGCTCGACGTTGCACGCGCCGGAACTCTGCTTCGGCGTGCTGGTAGTCGGACTCGGCGGCATCCAGCCTGCTCTTTCGCCCCTCGGTGCCGTACACCTTCAACTGGATGGCGACCTCTCGTAGCGCCGCGGTCGCCTGGTCGTGACGCTGCTGGATACCCACGGCAGCGCGCTCTGCGTCCGCGAGCTCGGCGGCGACGAGTTCTGGCTGCTGGCTGGCCAGTTCGTTGCCAAGCCTGGCGACCAGCGCCTGAGCCCTCGCCGACACCTCGGCGTCGGCCTCAGCTTTGTCGACCAACTGGTCATCACCGGCGGCCTCACGCTGGGTGGCGAGCCGCTGTTCTGCCAGGGCCAGCTCCGCTTGGGCGGCCTCAAGCTTTTCTTTGGCGCGGGCCGCCCCCACCCCACGCTCGGCGAGCAGCTTGGCCGCCTCCTCGGCAACCTTGCGGTGCGTCTCGCAGTCCAGTACCGCCCGGTGATGGGCTGCGGTGGCCGCGTCGAGCTCGGCCCGCAGCTCAGCGGGATCGCGTGGTGCCATCGTGGCGCCCGGCACACCATCATCGACCGATGCGTCGGTGCGCAGCTCAGACAGCCGTGCGCGCAGGTCATCGGCGTTCCCCTGCCCGGTCAGCGCATCCAGGATCCCGCGCAGCCGCTCCGCTGCGCTGAGCAGGTCACGACGTCGCCCGTCGAGCACCCGCGCCGCCGCGAGATCGGCCACACCGGCCTGCTGCAACGCGGCCGACAACGCTGCCTGTGCGGTGTCGAGGGCTGCCGCCGAGGCTGCGGCCGGAACACCCGGGGTCACCTGCACAGAGAGCACGCCGGGAACCTCGACCCCGGTAGGCCCGCGCAGCGCCGCCGACCACGTGCCACCCGCGGGCAGCGCGACGGGTTCGCCACCGATGCGCAACTCCAGGTCGGCCGCTGCGACCAGCTCGATCTGGGCGCAGGCTTGTTCGGCGGCGGCGGTGGCGCGGCCGACCGCACCGGCGGCATCTTCGATGGTCTGCATCAGCTGACCGGTCAGCATGATCTCCGCGAGGTCGCGCTGGACCATATCGAGGTCACGCTCATGGGACTCCAGTGCGTTGATCCGAGCTGTGAGACTCGCGACAAGGTCGCGGTCTGCGAGTCGCTGCAGGGCGCTGCGTGCGGCGTCGACGCGCTCCTGGCTGTCCTCCAGCGCCGACCGAGCCTGCACCGCTGTCACGTCGGCATCCTCCTGCGCCTCGCGGGCGGTAGCCAGTGCCGCTGCCGCTTCCTCGGAGGCGACGTGCAGGTCCACGATCGCCGCCGTCCGAGTGTCGATATCGGCTCGTGAGCGGCGGCGCTCGGTCAGTGCCGCCAGCGACGCGGCATGCGTCGACGTGGCCGCATCAGCGACCACGGTGGCCTGCTCGAGCTCAGCATTCAGCGTGGCCACCGACTCCGCAGCGGCGCGGGCGAGCGCGAGTCGCTCGGTGGCACGGCCGCTTTCGCCCTCCAGTGCGGCCAGCTCATCGGTCAGCGCGGCGTGGCATCGCAGGGCCTCGTCAACCTCGGCGATCGCCGCGGCGTAGCGGGCCACGTCCTCGCCGCTGGCCTGCAACCTCTTGGTGGCGGCAGCCCATTCTCCGGTGGGGCGCCCCGTCGAGGTGAAGTAGCGGCGGTACTCCTGATCGATCCGGTCGATCAGCAGGGTGTCAACGCCCCCGCCATCGACGGCGCCGTTCTCGGCAGTGCCGTTCACCACCGTGCCGTCGACCTCACCGGCAACCACGTCGAGCGCTCGGGACAACGCGTTGCATCCCGACAGATCCGCGGCCGTGGTCGGCGCCGACTGCAGCACCCGCTGCGCCTGCCACAAATCCAGGTCGACGGTCTCGGTGAGCATGGCCCGCACCCGATCGTGGGCTTCGTCACCGGTGAGTTGCTCACGCCGCGGCGCCATCAGCGTCAACTCGGTCTCGGCGCGCTTGTGGAACCGCTTTCGGTACATGAACCGATAAGGGCCGGTCGAGATCTCAGCCGTGACCTCGGCGCCGACATCGGCGTGGGTGGGCTTGACCTGTTTGACCTCCTTCTTGGTCGATCGGTCCTTGGCCTCCAGCAACAGGTCCAGCGCCTCCAGCATCGATGACTTGCCCGATTCGTTGGCGCCGCTGACTATGACAATGCCGTGATCGGGGAACTCGATGTCACGGTGGCTGATGCCGCGGTAGTTCGTCAGGATCAACCGGTGCAACTTCATGCCGCACCCCCCTCGCTGAGCCGCAACAGCAGCGCCAGCGCCGCCCTGGCGTCGTCGGCGTCATCGCAGGTCGAACGGGCGGTGGCCACCAACTCGTCGACCGCGGCAGCCGCAAACCCGCCGATGCAGAGGTCGTCGAACTCACCGTCGGCCGGCATCACGGCGATATCGGTCTGCTTGTCCCACGGAACGAGCGCGGCGAACAGTCGCGCGTAGCGGTCCAGGCACGCATCCAACGCAGCCCTGTCAGTGACCGTGAGCGAACCGGTCAGACCCAACCGAATCACGGTGCGCTCCTTGTCGGGCACCAGATCCAGATTGATATCGAGGTCGGCGATGTCGCGACTGTCGTCGACCGCGCGGCACAACGAGACGAAACGCCAGCCACCGACGCGGCGGGCATCCACGTCGATGGGCCGCAGCGGATCGGATTCGTCGATATCGACGGCGAGCACATTCCCCGGATCCGGCTCGATGTCGTCGTAGTTCGTCACCTCCGGCGAACCGGAGTACCAAACGCGGCCGGTAGCGCCCACACTCATCCGAGAGTGCTTGTCCCCCAAGGCGACGTAATGCACCGCACCCCGGGTGATGGCGGCCTCGAGCGCTGCGAGCCGGATCAACGACGCCCGATCCTTGTCGGGAACGAGGATGTCGACCGCGCCGTGGCCGACGACGATGCGGGTGACCCCATCTGCGGGCAGGGCGTCGAGCACATCAGCGACCAGATCGGTGGTGGGCGCCTTGGAATACCACGGCGCGGCGACGAGCTGCAGCCCCGGCCGAACCTCATGGATACCGGGGCGGTCCAGGACGATCACATTGTCGGGCCGTTCGGCGGTGAACAGCGCGCTGGTGTACACCGACGACGCGTCCAGCGGGTCGTGATTGCCCGGAAGCAGGTACACCGGCACCTCGATACCGCGCATCGCCTCCAATGACTGGCTGACATCGCGGGGTGCGAGCTGATTGTGCTCGAAAACATCGCCGGCGACCACAACGAACTCCGCGCCCACGTCACCGGCGAGCGGGCCGAGAGCGGCGACTGCGGCGCGCCGCGCGGCCGAATACCGGGGCTGCGCCTCCCCGTTGAGGAAGTGCCGGGTCATGCCGAGTTGCCAGTCGGCAGTATGCAGAAACCGCATCTCAACCCCTCCTTACTCGCCTGCTGGCAGCCCATCCGCCCGGCCATTTCGCCATCGCACCGCGAGTGTAGGGCGGCCCTCCGACAAGTCCGGGGACGCGCACCGGTATGCCTTACCGTTACTGCCATGAGCTCCACGAGCCGCCCGAGCGATGGGTACCGCACGCTGCTACTGCTTCGGCATGCCAAATCGGACTACCCGTCGGGTATCGCCGACCACGACCGCCCACTGGCCGCCCGGGGCACCCGGGAGGCCGCGCTGGCCGGTGACTGGATCAGGGCGGCGCTGGCCGGTACCGGCGGGGTGGACGCGGTGCTGTGCTCAACAGCCACCCGCACCCGGCAGACGCTGGAACTCGCCGGCATCAGCGCGCCAGTGCAGTACGTGGATCGCATCTACAACTCGACGCCCGGCATCGTCATCGACGAGATCAACCGAGTTCGGTCACGCTTCGCCGGGGATATCGGCGGTCACGGGGACCTCTCGACACTGCTGGTCGTCGGCCATGAACCGGTGATGTCCTCGCTTGCATTGAATCTCGCGAACGACGAGACCTGCAATAACGCTGTCGCCCAGGAGATCTCGGCGAAGTTTCCAACCTCCTCGATAGCACTGCTGCGCACCCGCAAACCGTGGGATCAGTGGGCCCTCGGCAGCGCGGAGCTGGTCGACTTCCATATCGCGCGCTAAGCGTGAGGTAGCGCCGACACGCGTTAAGCGCGAGTGGCCAGGGTCAGTTCCATCAGCTTGATCGCCATCGAGCACGCATCGATACCGGGCGTCTGAGGGTTGACCCACCAGCCCACCACCCCGACCGCCTCGCTTGCGACGCCGCAGGAACCGTTGGGATCGTCGGGCCGCATCACAAACGATGCGATACCGGCGATGGACCGGTTCTCGATCTGATACCCCAATTCCTCGGAGACCTTGCGCTCGTTGTCCAGATTGCCCAGCTCAAACCAGAAGCGGGTGATGTCGACAAGCCCCGCGGGATTTGCCGCCTGCCACCGGCACACCGCGCCGACGAACGTACTCTGAATATCCAGCGGGTCGGCACCGACGGTCTCGGCCAGGATGTCCTCGGTCAGGACATCACATTCCTTCAACAGGTTCGGGTATTTGCGCTGCGAGTCGTTGTTGCGGGGCACGTCAGAAGAACCAGATTTGGCCGCGGTGCCATCGACGGTCTGCGTACACCCGGTCAGCATGACCAGACTGGCCAGCGCGGCGGTCGCGCCGACCAGTGCGCGACCCGCGGGCATGCGTCGGGGGCTCACTTGGAGTTCACGATCGACTGGCGGGTCAGTTCCGTGGCTACGTCGCATGCGTCGGGAAACGGCTCCTGCGCGTAGCTGATCGACCACTCAATGAAGTCATCTCCGAACTGGATGCCGACCTCGCAAAGATTCACGCCCACCTTCGGGTCCTCATTGATCCCCATGAAGCCATCATGGCCCTCGATGCTGATGTCCTCCACGCTGGTGCGGGACAGTTCCATGGTCTTGCGTTCCCGACCGATGGGGCTGCCCCGGAACCAGGTGAAAGAGAAATGCGGACCCAGGATGCTGCCGCCGGACAACCACTGGCAACCCACCGACGTCCTGGCGGTATTGACCAGCCCGGGCACCTGTGTCTGCTTGGTGACCTCCTCGTCGCTGACACCGCCGCATTCGGGGAAGAACGGCCCGTGTGAGACGGCCTGCTGGGGGGCGTCGGTGGTCGGCACCTCAGGGGACGCCGGACCCGGTTCGGAGCACGCGGCGAGAACCGGAAACATGGTCACAGCCGCAAGGGCCAGCACCCCCCGCACGCGGGAAGGAGAGGCAAGATGCGCCGACTTGCTGGGTGTCACGCCATGCACTGTAGCGGCAGCCCGCCGCGCCAACCACCGACATGCCGACTGACCTGCTCATTTATGGAATTCTCAGGCGGGGCAGCCGAACACGTGTCCCGCCGGGCGGATATGCGAAGGTAGCGGGATGCTTTGGAGCCTGCTCCGACGGCACGTGCGGCCGTACCGAGGGCTGCTTGCGGTGGTTGCGGTGTTCCAAGTGATCAGCACGCTGGCAACGCTGTACCTGCCGACGGTCAATGCCGCGATCATCGACGACGGCGTGGCACGGGGGGACCTGCGCCGCATCGTCGAGCTCGGCGCGGTGATGCTCGCCGTGACCGCGGTGCAGGTGGTCTGCGCGGTCGGTGCGGTCTATTTCGGATCGCGGGCCAGCATGGGCGTCGGCCGGGACCTGCGCTCGGCGATCTTTCACCACGTCACCGGCCTGTCGGCTGAGGAGACCGCGCGCTTCGGCGCCCCCTCGCTGCTGACCCGGACCACCAACGATGTCCAGCAGATCCAGCTGTTGGTACAGCTGACCTGCACGATGCTGATCACCGCCCCGATCATGAGCGTCGGCGGCATCGTCATGGCTATCCACCTGGATGCCGGCCTGTCGTGGCTACTGATCGTCAGTGTGCCGGTGCTCGCGTTGGCCAACTACTGGATCGTGTCGCACCTGCTGCCGATATTCCGGCGGCTGCAGCGTCAGATAGATGGAATCAACCGTGTGATGCGCGAGCAGCTCACCGGTCTGCGGGTCGTGCGGGCGTTCGCGCGGGAACCCTTCGAACGCAACCGATTCGCCGAGTCCAATAGTGCGCTGGCCGATACCGCGATCGAGGCCGGCCGGTGGCAGGCGTTGATGCTGCCGGTGACGACGTTGGTGATCAACGTGTCCAGCGTCGCGCTGATCTGGTTCGGCGGGGTGCGCATCGACGCCGGGCAGATGCAGGTCGGGTCG
>JAGQTR010000245.1 GCA_020438915.1 Mycobacterium sp. | reverse complement strand
GGCTCGGCCGGCTGGGTGAGCCTGCGGATCGTCGAGCGAAGCCGGGGCAGATCCGCACCCCCGACGAGCTCGCATCCGTGCCGTTCGGCGAGTTTTCGTGCAGCCGGCGTGAATTCGTTGTTGGTCACGACCATGGTCGCGGTGCAGTCCTGCATGGGTGCTCCGGCGACCACCTCCTGCACCGCGCCGGCTCCGACCGGGCGGGAGCGTCTCTTGCACTGGACGGCCAACCGGTTGGGCCGGTGGCCGACGATCAGGTCGACGCCCCAATCGCCGGTGATCGGGGTCATGATCACCGGAACGCCACATGAGCGCGCGATCCGCGCGACGTAGTCCTCGAACTCGGTGCCCGACATGTCGCTGCCGACCACCCGCTCACGAGTTCCCGGTGTCGCCGCACCGACGACGGAGGCCAGCAGGAAGCGCGGCGCGGCCGACGAGATGATCGGTGCGAGAACTGCGAGCAGCACGCTGACGGTGAGACCTGCACCCATCAGATAGGCGGTGGCGCCCACGGCGACTCCCAGTGCGGTGTACAACTTCCACCGAAGCCTGGTCACGCACGCATGGTAAGCGGGGCATGTGACACCTCACGTCGGCGGCGCCGCATTCCACACCCCGGCATTCCACACCCCGGCCGACGGCTCGTAGGCCACACCGCCACCGGCTCGCCGTGCCGCCCCAGAGCCCAAACGATGGGTCCAACCGGAATTCCCGGTTGGACCCATCGCGGTGAAGCGTGTGGTGCGGCTTCTACTGGTTGGCTTCCTGGCGCTTCTCAGCGGCAGCGGCGCCTGCACGGGCCGAGTCGGCTTCGGCTTCCTTCTTGGCGGCATCGCGCTGGGCTTCGGCCTTGTCCTGCTGGGCCTTGCCCTCATCGACCATGTCATCGCGTCCGGTGACGGTGCCGACGGCCTCCTTGGCCTTGCCCTTCACGTCCTCCACGACGCCCTTGACGCCTTCTGCCGGACCACTGTTGTTCTCAGCCATGTTGTCCCTTTCAATTGGGGGGATTGGTTTCGTACCACCCATGTTCTTGGGCGCACCGGAAGACTTCCCCTAACGGTCGGTGACTAAACGGGTGACCTGCGTCTCACTGGAGGGCCTCACCGAATCGTCTTAGGTGACAGCGCAATTGAAAGCTGAGTCGATCGGGGGTTTGGGGTGTGCCAGCGGCGGGGTATTGCTGAGGCATCATGGCGAGAAACGGACCGCGTAGCGCTGTTGCAGGGTTACTGCATCATCGGGGCGAGTATCAGAAAAGCGGCAGCGTAGATTGCCGCAGCGGCGAGGATGACACCAGCCAGCGCGATGCCGGCGATGATCAGGATGCGTCGCAACGCTGTGTCCCTCGGTTCAGTGCCCGCTGGTGGCTCTATCTGCTCCATGAACAGCGGTTACCCGACCTGGCTCGATACCTAACTTTGTCCACTACTACCTCCGAACGCCCATGAATAGCTGGGGATCGGCCTGGGGTAGTCTCGCCTGCAAGTTTCCGGGAGGTCAGATGGCCGATGTTGCGAGCCACAACAACGGACGGCACCATGGCGCCCATTCGGTCGAACTCCGAGTCGGCGCCACGTTGGAGAATCTCGCGGTGCTGCGCACCCTGGTCGCCGCCATCGGCACCTTCGAGGACCTCGACTTCGACGCGGTCGCTGATCTGCGACTGGCCGTCGACGAGGCGTGCACCCGGCTGATCCGATCGGCTGTCCCGGGCGCGACGCTGCTGCTCGTCGTCGATCCGCAACCGGAAGCGCTGGTCGTGCGCGCCTCGACCACGTGCGACAGTGTCGACATCCTCGCCCCCGGAAGCTTCAGCTGGCACGTGCTGACATCGCTCACCGATGAGGTCAGCACCTTTTCCAATGGTCGAACCGAGGATGACGGTCAGCAGTTCGGCATTTCCTTGACGACGAGGCGAGCGAGCTCGTTGCGGTGACCCGATCGCCATCACGGGGTTCGTCGAAACGGTCGAGCTCTGAATATGCGGACGTGGCAGACATGTTCCGCGAGTTAGCCGAGCTCGATGACGAGTCAGCGGCGTTCCAGCGAAAACGCGACCGCATCGTGGAGCGGTGCCTGCCGCTGGCCGACCACATCGCCCGGCGTTTCGACGGGCGGGGTGAGCCTCGCGACGACCTGGTGCAGGTTGCCCGCGTGGGTCTGGTCAACGCGGTGATCCGGTTCGACGTCACAGCTGGATCGGACTTCGTGTCCTTCGCGGTGCCCACCATCATGGGCGAGGTCCGCAGGCACTTCCGCGACAACAGCTGGTCGGTGAAGGTGCCGCGGCGCCTCAAGGAACTGCACCTGCGCCTGGGTGCGGCCACTGCGGATCTGTCACAGCGGCTGGGTCGGGCACCGACGGCCAGCGAGTTGGCGGTCGAGCTGGAGATGGATCGCGACGAAGTGGTCGAGGGTCTGGTCGCCGGTAGCTCCTACAACACGCTGTCGATCGACAGCGGCGGTAGCGGCAGCGAGGACGCGCCCGCGATTTCTGACACCCTCGGCGACATGGACGCCAGCCTCGATCAGATCGAGAACCGCGAGGCGCTTCGGCCGCTGTTGGAGTCGCTGCCCGAGCGCGAGCGCACCGTGCTGGTGCTGCGGTTCTTCGAGTCGTTGACCCAGACTCAGATCGCCGAGCGGGTCGGTATTTCGCAGATGCACGTCTCCCGGCTGCTGGCCAAGTCGCTAGCTAGGCTCCGCGACCAGCTTCAGTAGCCGCGGCGATTCGTTATTCACTGTTGCCAGGGCCTCGGCCGCGTCGGGGCAGACCAGCAAGGATGGGTCCGGAGCGCAGATCCCCAGCAGGCGGTCGACGGCCGGGCCGGACGCCACTGCACAACGGATGTCATTGCCGGCGCAATGGGCGTTGAGCGTGTGCAGCGCGTTGAGTCCGGCAATGGCGAAGAAGCTCAGTCCGGAAAGGTCGATGACCAAACGATCGGCTCGCGCGGAGCAGCGTAGCGCGAACTCGACGAACGGAATGCCGTTGGCGGCGTCGAGCTCGCCCTGAACGGTGACCATCGCGGTGGACTGCTGCGGCCAGCTCATCTCGAACACCGCGGTGCCGCT
>JAGQTR010000244.1 GCA_020438915.1 Mycobacterium sp. | reverse complement strand
GTGCCCGAGGCCTCCTTGCCGGCCGTTGAAATCTGTTCGGACAGATCGGCTGCCGGGTAGATCAGCTGACCGTTCTTCACACTGAAGTTCGGGATGAACGCGACCTTGAGGCGACGGTTGACGTCCGGGTCGGCGTTGACCGTCTCTGCGATGGCATTGATCAGCTTGATGATGAGCTTGGCCATGGTGTAACCGGGCGCCGCTTTGCCGCCGAAAATGAAAGCACGTGGGGCAATTTCGAGATCAGGGTTCTTCTTGAGGCGGTTGTACAGCGAGATGATGTGCAGAGCGTTGAGGTGTTGACGCTTGTACTCATGAATCCGTTTGACCTGGACATCGAACATCCAGTCCGGGTCCAGTTCGATACCGGTCGTCGACCTGACGTAGTCCGCCAGTCGAGCCTTGTTCTCACGCTTTACTGCCCGCCAACGCTGTTGGAAGGTGGCGTCATCGGCGAGCTTTTCCAACCTACGCAGCCGCTCCAGGTCGACCATCCAGTCGCCCCCGATCGTGTCGTCGAGCAACTCGCGTAAACCCGGGTTGGCCAGACCCAGGAAGCGGCGCGGCGTCACACCATTGGTCTTGTTGCTGAACCGCTCCGGCCACAATTCGTAGAAGTCCTTCAGAACAGTCTCTTTCAGCAATTCGGAGTGCAGCGCGGCCACCCCATTGACGGCGTGACTCCCGACGGTGGCCAGATGCGCCATCCGGATGCACTTGCCGCCGTCCTCACCGATGAGGGACATGCGTCGGACCCGATCTTCGTCGCCGGGGAACCGTGCACGCACCTCCTCGAGGAACCGACTGTTGATCTCGTAAATGATCTGGAGGTGGCGGGGCAGGAATTGCTCGAACATCGGCAGGGGCCACGTTTCGAGCGCTTCAGGTAGCAGCGTGTGGTTCGTGTAGCCCATCGTCGCCACCGTGATGCGCCATGCCTCATCCCAATCGAGATCGCGCTCATCGATGAGCAGCCGCATGAGCTCGGCGACAGCGATCGATGGGTGAGTATCGTTGAGCTGGATGGCAACTCGGTCTGGAAGCTCGCGAACCGACCGGCCGGCGAAGTCCTCGAGCAGGTGCAGGATGTCTTGCAGTGAACAGGACACGAAGAAGTATTGCTGAGCTAATCGCAACTGCTTGCCGACTTCTGGCTCGTCGTTGGGGTAAAGCACCTTTGTGATCGTCTCGGAGACGACTTCGTCCTGCACTGCGCGGTAATATTCCCCCGCGTTGAAGGCGTCCAGCGCCAGCGCGTTGACGGCGCTGGCGCTCCACAGGGTCAGGGTGTTGCAGGTGTTCACGCCGTATCCCTGGATCGGGGTCCCGTAGTACACGCCCTTGACCACCCGCTGGGGAACCCAGCGCACTCGCTCATTGTTGTTCTCGTCTGCGCAGACCTCGGTGTGGCCACCCCACCCGACCTGATAGCTCAGTTCGGGCTTGACGATCTCCCAGGGATTACCGTTGGCCAGCCAGGTATCGGTGGTCTCGACCTGCCAGCCGTCGCGGAGTTCCTGGCTGAAGATGCCGAACTCGTAGCGGATGCCGTATCCGATTGCCGGCCGCTCAAGGGTGGCCAGCGAGTCCAGGTAGCAAGCGGCCAGTCGGCCCAACCCGCCGTTGCCCAGGCCGGGCTCCTGCTCGCAGGCCAGCACGGTGTCGAAGTCCTGGCCCAACGCCGTGAGCGCAGTGCGGGCATGCTCCTCGATCTGCAGGTTGAGCAGGTTGCTGCCCAGATGCGGACCCATCAGGAATTCGGCCGACAGGTAGCACGTCACCTTTTTGCTGAGGTCGAGGTAGGTCTGGGTCGTGTCGGTCCAATTCTGTTGCATGCGGTCGCGTACTGCCAGTGCGAGCGCGTGGTAATAGTGCTGTGGTTCCAACAGGGCCGCCGGACGCCCGAGGGAGTACCGCAGATGATCCTCGATCGCCTTGCGTAGCGCATCGGAGCTCATCGAGGTCCGGATATCCTCGCAAGCCTCGCTGTCGGTCGAATTGGATTCGCTCATTTATCTGACGCCTTCTGCTATGTGCGGGCCCGAACAACTGGGAGTATGTCATCGGCCGGGGCGCTGACATCGATTAGCACGAGAACTGACTCCACCGCCGCGGTTCACTGAGCCTCAACCCGGCGAGTCGATGAACAAGGGCAGCGCCTCACCCGCGGCTATCGACAGTCGCTGGCGGGCCAGCGCAGGCCACGCCTGGACGGCGCAGAACGGTGCGCACTGGTCCTGTGTGGAGCGGGTTCCGACATGCACGCAACACTGCAACAACCGCTCCTCGATCATCGTCGACATGTCCATGAAGGGTTTGACAGTAACTCGTAGGACCCTTTCGCCCAGGAGGCGCCGAATCTTGCGTCGGCGTCCGGGCAGCGCCGATGAGGCCAGCGTCAGCAGCGTCGACATCCCCAAATCGCAGCTCTCGCAAATGGTGCGCCACACCTCGCCGATCTGCGGATGCGACAACGATGACTGCTCCGACAGCAACCCCAGCAGCGACTCCTGCACCGCCACCCGCAACTGTCGGGGTATCTCTGCATCGGTGATGCGGTTGGCGACCAACCCGAGCTTCTCTTTCAGGCTCTCGTGGCCGATCAGCGACACCAGCGAACGCCATTGCTGATCGTCATCGCGAATGAGGTATCCGATCGAGCAGCAGTGCGGATGCGAGCACGGTAGCGCGGTGAGATCGCGCCAAGTAAGGACGTCCCCAGTCTGCGGGCCGAGCCGCTTGAGCACCCCGGTGTGGGTGAGCCGGCACTGCGGGTCGATTTGCCCTGAGCGCCCGGAGCCGAACTGCGGCTGGATGGTGATGCCGCCGACGTACGGCGTATCCAGAGCCAGCCTGACCATGGCTCCGACCTCGTGGTCGTTGACTCCCAACGCCACCGTCATCACCAGCGTCGTGAAGATCTCCTTTTCGGAAAGCCGTCGCAGTGCCGATGTTTTTGTCTTGTTGAGATCTCCACCGCGGTGATGGCGGTGCGCTTGGGCGGACAAGCCATCGTATTGCAGGTACACCTCGACCCGCTCCCGATGCTCGGCAAGCAGATTCAACAGATGGTCGTCGGACGCGATGCGTAGGCCGTTGCTATTGACCAGGATTCGCGTGATGGGCCGTGCAGCGAGCTGGGTGAGAAGCTCTGCGAGTTGCGGGTGCAGTGTGGGCTCGCCGCCGCTGAGCATCAAGACGTCCAGACGTCCGTTTTCGCGGGCCAGCCGCTGATCCACATTGGACAGAACGCTGGCCACCGGTACCACGTTGCGCAGATCTGGGGAGGAACCGGTGAAGCAGGTGGGGCACCGCAGATTACAGGTCTCGGCGACATCTTCGACGAGGATGCAGGTGTGTTGTGTCTGCATCTCCGGCAACCCGCGTAGATAGGCCGCCGGTACTGGGTCGTAGTTGCCCACGACATCAGCGGTGTGTGCCTTCGTCGGGGCGGTCCACTGCTCCAGGTACGAGAGGATTTCTGGGTCTTCGTCATACAATGTGCGCACGAGTCCATGTGTCGGGCAGCCACGTTCGAGCCAGACCTGGCCGTCGCGTTCGGCCAGCCACCCCGCGAGGCGGGCTACATCGGCCAACGGGCGTTGGGGCGCTTCGTCATGGCAGGCCGGGCAAAATGCGGTCACATAGCGGCGGATTCGGTCCCCGCGCAGCGCCATGCCGCTCACAGGGTGTACATACCAGGATTGATGCCGGTACAGAACCCGACACTGAACAGCGACGTGAGCGCCCAGCCGATCATCAGACCGAGCCCGAGCCCTTTGCTATACCGATTGCGGGCTGCGACCAGACCACCGCCAACACCGAACGCGATGACGGCGAGACTCAGCGCAGCGGCCCCCAGCACCACGTTGTCGCTGCTGCCCGTGGAACCCGATGAAACCAGGATCGCAGCCAGTGCGACAGTGACATTGATGATCGCCCACGCTGCGCAGCCACCGAAAATCATCGGAATCGAAATCCGGGACGGCGGGGCCGGTGGCTGCCACTGCCGGTGGGGATAGCCCGCAGGCGGAGGTGGCCCGTAGTGAGGTGGCCCGTAGTAGGGATAACCCTGAGGCTGCTGGTAGTCCGAAGGCCCATCGTCAGGGTCGTCATCGCGTGGAGTCGTGGTCATAGTCGGACTTCCTGTCCTCGTACCCAGAGACGGTTGTAATAGCCGTGTCGATACCCATACCAGAGGCGAATGCCGAGAACCAGCAGTGAGGGAAGTAGAAACCATTGCGGCCGAGTGAGATCCAGCCAAACCGTCTCGTTGGCCCGAGCGAACTCAACCAGAAAGCGAAACACCGCATAGCCGGCAAGGTAGATCACGAACAATTCACCGGGCCGGTCGATCCTGGATCGCACCCCCATCAGGACCGCGAAGGCCGCCAGCTGGAAGCCGATCTCGTAGATGAACGATGGATGCATAGTCTGCCCGACGAGGCATCCCGGGCATTCCGGGGTAGTTGCCGGGGCGTGCACCCCCCAGGGCAGAGCCGTGGGGCGGCCCGGCGCCTCGGTGAGATGACAGCCGATTCGCCCGACCGCCATGCCCAATGCCACTGCCGGCGCGAAAAGATCGCCGGTTCTCCCGCGATATCCGCCTAGCCGTTTTGCGATCAGCACCCCGAGATAGGCGCCGAGCAGCCCGCCGAGGATGCTCCTCGAACCGAATTGCCAGGCTTCGGCCAGGCTCGGGTTGGAGCCGGGGTTGAGGTGACGCGCCCATCCGGAAAGCCGCATACCGACTGCCCCGCCGATCAGTGCGCCCGCGACGGCGACAACGGACTGTTCATTCACCGCACCGCGACGACGAGCTTCCGCTGCGAACACGACTGCGGCCGTCAGCACCCCCAGCGCGACGAACAGGCCGTGCACGGGGACCGTTACCGGTCCGAGGTGCCACTGGGGAACCATTCGCGAAATGTAGCGGCCCCTGTTCAGTAACGCAATGCCGGTTGCCAACCAATCCGAATATGTTGCCACACTTGCAAATTCCGGCTCTGTTGGCCGGTTATCGGCTCGAACCGAAGCGGCCGTGCACGACAGGTCGCCATACTTTGGACATGGTTGCGCCAAAGCACATAGGGATCGTGTTATTTCCGGACGTTGAGGAGCTCGATGCGGTGGGCCCGTGGGAGGTTCTGGCTGCGTGGACTCGTTTCTTTCCAGAAGACGGCTACACCGTCGGGTGCCTGTCGCGCTCCGGGGGTCTAGTTCGGTGCGCCAAAGGTCTGACGTTGCAGTCGCATCATTCATTCGCCGATGCTCCCAAGCTTGACGTGTTGGTCTATCCAGGCGGTCAAGGCACCCGGACACAGCTGCGGGATCGCGGCACACTCGAGTGGGTTCGTCGCCAGCGCGCTGAGGTTCCGCTGATGACGAGCGTGTGCACCGGCTCGCTGGTGTATGCCGCTGCCGGTCTGCTCTCGCATCGTCCGGCAACCACCCACTGGGCCTCGCTCGAACGTCTTACCGAGCTGGATCCCACCATCCTGGTGCAGCCTGACCAGCGCTTCGTCGACGACGGCAACATCATCACCGCTGCGGGCGTATCGGCCGGAATCGACATGGCGCTGCACCTCGTCGCACGACTGGCCAGCGCCGAGCGTGCTCGCGAGGTGCGCCGCTATATCCAGTACTTCCCTGCGCCGCCCGGATAGATCGGGCTGCCCATCGGTTGCCACCCACCGGGACCGCACGCTTGACCGCATCCGCTGTCGTGGAGCTTGCTCACGGGGTTTAATGGTGCTCTCACCAGTCCATAGGAGGTCGGGCCATGGCTGTCGAACGGGCTCGTCGTTGTCCGCGTCACGGTGCTCGTCGCCACGCCGGCGATCTGCCGGTGCTGCGCTGGCTGCAGGTCGGCGCGGCCGCAGCGGGGGTGGGTGTGGCATTGATGGCCGTGCCGGGTACGGCACTGGCCGACACGGAGACGACGTCGTCGGGGTCGGAATCCTCGCAGGCGGCGGGGCCGTCAGCAGCTGCGGCCTCTTCACCGGCAGCAGCGGGCGCCGCGACTGCTGATGCTGACAACTCTGTCGACGGTTCAGGTAGTGGTAACCAGGACGACTCGACGACGGTCGGGGAGGCCGACGATGATGGCGATCCGACCTCATCGGAGTCTGAACCCACCCGGGGCGAAGACTCTTCGGACCCGCTGATTGAGGGACCGGATACGTCGGTGGACGCTGAGGACAGCGCCGCAGATGACGACGCAACAGATGCCGCCGACGAAGTGTCCGACAACCCCGCCCAGACCAATCGCACCGGCGGTCAGGGCGCGCCGGAGCCTGCCACCGGTGACGCCGAAGACTCAACCGGGGACAGCAGCGTCGCATCCACTCTTTCAGAGGAACCGACGTCAGATTCGACCGACGTCGAGGTGGTCACGACTGACACTGCGCACACCGGGGCAGCGACGTCAGTTGCGTTCAGCCAACGCACGGTGCCCGCGCCAGCGACGGTCGCGCACTCGACGGGCCAGCCGGATTATCCGGAATGGGTAAGCGCACCGGTGACCTGGCAATCGATCCTCACCGAAGGTCTGTCCTGGCTCAGCTTGGGTGCACTGGCACCGACCCTGCCTGGCCCGCAATTACCGGTGCCTGATCTGATCGCCCAAGTCTGGGTCGGGATGCGCCGGCTGCACTACACCTTCTTCAACTCCGCACCCCGGCTCGACCACAGCGGGTACACCGCAGACCCCTGGACCGGTGTGATCACCGGCAACCTGGGTGGCTTCGACGCCGACGGTGACGTCATTACCTACGCGGTGACCAACGCACCCGCCCACGGAATCGTGCACATCTCCGACGACGGCACCTACACCTACACCCCCGATAGCGAGTTCGCCGTCGGGGGAGGCACCGACACCTTCAGCGTCGTCGCCGAAGACACCGGCGCCGCGAATCGGTGGCATATCAACCCGGTCAGCGGACTGTTGGCGGGCTGGAGGTCACTGTTGACCGGCCTCGGACTTGCGGCCCCCACGGATGGGTCCACCGCCACTATCAACCTGATCGGGATTCCGGTGATCTGCGACGCGGCCGGCGACGACTGCGCGGCGCCGCCGGTGAATCACTCACCGGCGGTCACCGTGCACAACAACTCTGACAACACGATCTGGGTCTACAATCTGCCAACCTCGGGTGACTACAGCGTCAAGCAACCACCCGTCGTGCCCGTTTCCATCAAGAAGGGGGGCAGCGCATCGGTGACCCTTGCCGTGGGCACCGGAAGCCCCGGTGAACCCGAAAACCGGATCTACATTGTGGAGGGTGACAGCGGATTCACTCTCCCCGTCGATTCGTCGGGCGGTGTCGATGCGTTCAACCCGACAGCGGCAACGGCGGGAAATTCGTTCCAGAACTACAGCTTCCTGGAGTACTTTCTCTACCCGGCCAACGGTGGATACGAATACACCATCGACACGTCCTATATCGACGAATGGTCACTGCCGAGTCAATTCAAGTTCACCATTCCGCATGGCGTGAATTGGACGGGCGCCAAGAGCGGTACGACCTACGGCTTCAGCGACTTTGATACGGTCGCCAGCCAACTCAAGGCTGCCGGCGGCCCCTACAAGGATCTAGTGTGGAGTGGTCGCACCCCCTGGGGACCCCAGCCGCCCGCAACGGTAAGTCGAATCATCGGCCCCGATAAGGTTTGGGCTCAGCAATCGGCTCAGCCGGCAAGCAACATCCACATGAACACCGTGGGTTGGGTGCCCGCCTCGTATTCGGATTTCGTACTGTACGGCGGCCAAACACATCCGCAAGAGCCGACAACTTACCCGTACGCCTATAACGGTCACGAATATTCGGCGGTCATCAATAACTTCGATTTCTGGAAAAACGAAGTAACAGCCCCGGCCGGTACGCCATACCCCATTGCACTGCGCACCGCGGCCAAACTCGACGGCTTCCCTGCCGTGGATGGTGTGTGGGGATTCTTCACCTATCCCAACGATGAAGCGGCCGGTCAGTTCACCAACATCCCCAACACCGTGTCCCTCGACATCTACGTCCACGGATCCGCCGATGGCGTCAGCGACAGCCTGATCGACGGGGGAAAGTGGCTCTACTCAAGCTCGCCGACCCGATCTGATGCAGACCTGCTCAAGCCCGGACGCAACATGCTCGTAGGTACCGGCTCGACCGACACCTTCATTCTCGACTACTTGTACACCAGTCGACGTGCCACGCCGTTGGTCATAGCCCAACGGGACGACCACGACATCATTGCCATCGACAAGACCGCCCTGGTAGGGGCGACCAGCAATGAGGTGGACATCGTTGACTGCTTCTGGTTCCTCGGCGGTGGGTTCGCCAACTACGACAGCCAGTTCATCTACGACCGTTCCTCAGGCCTGCTCTATTACGACCGATATCCCGATCGTTTCGGCTACACGGGCGTGCTGGCCAACCTGTCGTTGAGCCAGATCGATCCGGCCGACGCGGTATTCGTCCTCTGATCTGCACTGGGCTTACCAACTCGGCGATTCACCACCGATTACGTGCCCAAAAGGCGTAATTTACGGTTGAGCGAATTCAGCCGGGGAGTGCGCCAGACCATGCCAAGACAGCAGCGTCGGATCACCAGGTTTCCCCGCGCCGCGGATTATCGCCGGGGACAGACCACCGTGGTGAGGTGGCCGCGCGACGCCGCTGAAGGTACATGTCGATCTCTGCCGCGCCGTGGAACGGACGTGGTTTCTCGAAAGGAATTCCCATGGGTTACGCCAAATACGTCGGTCGGGTAGGGGCGCTAGCGATAACCCTTGGAGTGGGGGTTGCGCTGGCATCCACACCGGGTGTCGCGTACGCCGAGCCCTCCGGTGCCTCGTCAGCAGGCGACTCATCGTCGACGAGCACCTCGACAGATCGCGATTCGGCGTCAAACGGTGGGGTGGGGGAGAACAACGCTTCGAACTCGGATTCGGACTCGTCGTCGAACTCCGCGGGCGGGTTCGATACCGACAGCGATTCTGACGGCCCAGACATCGACGCCGACACCGACGTAGACACCGACGACGTAGACACCGATACCGATACCGGCGCCGGAGAAGGAAACACCACACCTGCCGAGGATGACGAAGCCCACGGGTCCGGCG
>JAGQTR010000243.1 GCA_020438915.1 Mycobacterium sp. | reverse complement strand
GCAATGGAAACTCAGCCCGATGGACCTGGAATCGGTGCATCGCTGGGAGGACTACTCGCGCGCCAAAGATCAGATGATGGTGCACACCGATACGCCGATGAGCCCGTGGTACGTCGTGGAATCAGATGTGAAGAAGCATGCGCGGCTGAACATGATCGCGCATCTGCTGTCCACCATCGATTACTACGACATCGACCGTCCGAAGGTCGCCTTGCCGAAGACCCCGGTTGTCAGCGGCAACTACCGGCGCCCGGTCCGCGAATTGTCGACCTACGTCGAGGACCACGTCGGGGCCCTGATGCGCGACACGCAGTAGACGGCCGCGCTCGCTACTCTCGTCAGGTGCGCGTCTACGTCCCCGCAACCCTGGCCATGCTGGCGCAGCTGGTCGCCGAAGAATCCCTGCGCCCGGTCAACGGGACCGCCTTTGCGGTGACCCCGACGCTGCGGGAGGCCTACTCCGAGGGGGACGACGACGAACTCGCCGACGTTGCGCTGCGAGAGGCGGCACTTGCGTCGCTGCGGCTGCTGGGCGACCCCGGAGCCACCGGGGCCACCGACGCGGCAATCGGGGAGCTGCCGCCACGGCGTGTGGTGCTCGAGGCTGATTTCGACGACGCCGACGCAGAGATCAAGTTGAGGCCAGATCTCGACGACGCCGTGGTGCGGCTGACCGCCGAGATTCCATTGCGGCGGGTGGTCGCCGCTTACGTCGACAACGCGGCTGCCGAGTCGGCGGTGCTGGCCGCGGTCGAGGTGATCGATGCCGCCGATCTGGGCGATGAGGACGCCGAGCTCACCGTCGGTGACGCACAGGACCACGACCTGGCCTGGTATGCGCCCCAGGAGCTGCCGTTTCTGCTGGAGCTGCTCTGAGGGTGGCTACGGTACCGTAAGTTACGGTATCGTAGGTAGGCGCTTACCCGACCGGTAGCCACCGCAGATCGGCAGGAGCCGTCATGGCCAAAAACAGCATCAAGACCACGGCCATCGTGGCAGACACCGTCCGGTCGTCCGTCGCGGGGGCCAAGCAGCACCCGGGCTGGCACCTGCTGCGCACCGTCGCGGGCCGGATCACCACGCCGCTGCTGCCCGACGATTACCTCAAGCTGGCCAATCCACTGTGGTCGGCACGCGAGCTGCGGGGCAAGGTGCTCGACGTGCGCCGGGAAACCGTCGACTCGGCCACCTTGGTCATCAAGCCCGGTTGGGGGTTCTCGTTCGACTACCAGGCGGGCCAATACGTCGGGATCGGCCTGCTCGTCGATGGACGCTGGCGCTGGCGGTCGTACTCGTTGACCAGCGTGCCTGAAGAGAAGCACCCGTCGCGCGGACGAGGCGCCCGAACGATCACCATTACGGTCAAGGCGATGCCCGAGGGGTTCCTGTCGACCCACTTGGTCGCCGGTGTGGAGCCCGGAACAATCGTGAGATTAGCTGCGCCCCAAGGGAATTTTGTCCTGCCCGATCCGGCGCCCGCGGCGGTGCTGTTCCTCACCGCCGGCTCGGGCATCACCCC
>JAGQTR010000242.1 GCA_020438915.1 Mycobacterium sp. | reverse complement strand
GAGATCCGCGGAATCGCCTCCACCGCGAACGCCTGCACGCCGGCTTCTTTGAGCGCCCCGATCTGGTTATCGGCATTACGGGGAGCCAAGAATCCGACCAGCGTCTGACCGCGGCGCAGCCTGGCGACCTCCTCGCTGCTGGGCGGGGCCACCTTGACCACCACATCGGCCGACCAGGCGTCGCCGATCGTCGCACCCGCCGCGACATAAAGGTCATCAGGCAACAAGGCCCGCTCCCCGGCACCGGACTCCACAACGACGAGCACGCCGCTGTTTCCCAACGCGGTCACCGCCTTGGGAACCAAGGCCACCCGCCGTTCCTCGGCGCCGGACTCGGCAACGACGCCGACCGACACGGTCTTCGTCTCCCGGTGCCCAGCGGCGGCTTCGACTTCTGTCATGGCGAGGTAGATCTCTTCCGTCGTGTTACGGCTGTCTCGCCCCGCGGTGCATCTACGCGGGTGCGCTGTGATCAGACACCATAACCGTTGCGCCCATCCAGAGCCGATTCTCCCAGCCTGAGCATCCGCACAGTTCAGCGCCCGAAAGCCGGTGTATCGGACCGGCGGCAGACCCCGCCTGCCCGGCATTACCAGAGGCAGCGGCGGTGAATCGAGCTCCAGCGCGGGCGATCGGCCATAGCCTGAAATGTGACGTCCGCCACTGCTGAGTAAGTGATCGTTGACGCGCGTCAAACGGATTGAATGGGCAGCGCGAGCACCGGCGGAGATAGCCCCCGCTGCCCGTCAGACTTCCAGACCCGTGCCATATCGTTGCGGTATGGACTTCGCGATGTCAGCCAAGGGACACGACTACCACCGGCGATTGACCGACTTCATGACGGAGTTCGTGTTTCCCGCCGAGGAGTCCTACGACGCGTACCGGATGAAGGTCGGCTCTGACGATCACACGGTTCCGCCGGTGGTCGAGGAGCTCAAGGTCAAGGCCAGGGAGCGTGGCCTGTGGAACTTGTTCCTGCCCTCGGAGTCGGGTCTGACGAACCTGGAGTACGCACCGCTGGCCGAGTTATCCGGGTGGAGTATGGAGCTGGCACCCGAGGCGCTCAACTGTGCGGCACCCGATACCGGGAACATGGAGACGCTGCATCTGTTCGCCACTGACGAACAGCGGAAGCAGTGGCTGGAACCGCTGCTCAACGGTGAGATCCGCAGTGCATTCGCGATGACCGAACCCGCGGTGGCCTCCAGCGATGCCCGCAACATCCAGACCACCATGCTGCGCGACGGTGACGAGTACGTCATCAATGGCCGCAAATGGTGGATCTCCGGCGCCGCCGACCCGCGATGCAAGCTTCTCATCGTGATGGGTCGCACCAACCCGGATGCGGCCAGCCATCAGCAGCAGTCGATGATCCTGGTTCCCATCGATACCCCCGGCGTCTCAATCGAGCGCTCGCTGCCGGTGTTCGGCTGGCAGGACCAGCATGGCCACTGCGAGATCACCTTCGACGACGTCCGGGTGCCCGTCGGCAATCTCCTCGACGAGGAGGGCAGCGGTTTCGCGATCGCCCAGGCCCGCCTCGGGCCCGGGCGCATCCACCACTGCATGCGAGCAATCGGCGTGGCCGAGCGGGCGCTGGCACTGATGGTCGACCGGGTGAACAACCGCATCGCCTTTGGCAAACCCCTGGCCGAGCAGGGCGTGGTTCAGCAGCAGGTTGCCATGTCGCGCAACGAGATCGACCAGGCCCGACTGCTGTGCCATAAGGCGGCATGGACCATAGATCAGCACGGCAACAAAGCCGCCCGCAACGAGGTCGCGATGATCAAGGCGGTGGCACCCCAGATGGCGTGCAACGTGATCGACCGCGCCATCCAGGTGCACGGCGCGGCGGGCATCTGCGACGACACCCCCCTGGCCCGGATGTACGGCTGGCACCGCGCGATGCGGTTGTTCGACGGGCCCGATGAGGTGCACATGCGGACCATCGCGCGCGCCGAACTCGGCAGGGAGAAGTCCGCTTTCGCGGCGGCGGTGACCAGCTAGTGGACTCAGCCGGCGACCAGGCGGCGTGGGAACTGTCGGGGGCGTGGAACTTCCGTGATGTCTCCGCCCAGACCGGCATTGCGCCCGGACGGTTCTTCCGGGCCAGTGAGCTCTGCCACCTCGACGACGCGGGACGTTCGGCGCTGACGCGCTACGGCGTCACCGATGTAGCCGATCTGCGAACGCTGCGCGAACTCGAAACGCACGGTGCCGGTTTGGTGCCGGCTGGAGTGGACATCCACCATCTGCCATTCGTCGAAACCGCGGCCTCCGACGGAGAGCCGCCGCACGAACACGCGTTCCAGCGAATGATGACCGAGAAGTCCGACGACGAGTCCCTCGGCGACGTCGCAGCGCGGTACATGGTTGAGGAGTACGCGCGAATCGCGGCAGCCCCACTCGCCCGTTCCGCCGTCCGCCGGGTGTCGACGCTGCTGGGTTCGGGACGCCGGGTGCTGGCGCATTGCTTTGCGGGTAAGGACCGCACCGGGTTCACCATCGCCGTCGTGTTGGAGGCGGCCGGGGTTGATCGCGACGCGATCATGGCCGACTATCTGCACAGCAACGCCGCCGTACCGCAGTTGCGGGAAAGCATCCTGGCCACGATCCGCGCGCGTTCCGCCGATGCACCCGAAGTGCTGGAGTTCGCAGAGGCAAGGCTGACCGAAGCGGTGCTGGGTGTGCGCGAGGAGTACCTGGACGTCGCGCGGCGTACGCTGGACGACGAATTCGGTTCCCTGGAAGGCTATCTCGAGGCGGCGGGCCTGACCGACGAGGACGTCTCCCGGCTGCGCGCCACACTCAACAGCTGAACTGGCGGCCAAGCGCCCTCAGCCGTGGACGGCCCAGACGCCGACCACCCACGCGATCGTCGCCAGCAGGGCACCGGTCAGCTCCACTCCCACGGACAGGGCAACACCCTTGAGTGCGTGCACGGTGGAGGCCCACGCCCGGGTGAGGTTGGGGCGAATCGCCAACTCGGCGGCGAAAACGCCTGCCACGAAACCGATGAGCAGACCGATTACCGGGATGACGAAGAAGCCGACAAAACCTGCCAGCGCGCCGACCACCAGTACCGATGTGCGCACCTGCGCCCGACGCATGCGTTTGACCGGCCAGGTGTACTTGACCACCTCCGCGGCGACGAACACCGCCGCCGCGACGCCGAATGTCACCCAGGACACCGCGGTGCTCTCGACGAACGCCCACACTCCGATCGCCGCGATCACCAGCAGCCCGCCCGGCAGGATCGGCACGATGATGCCCGCCAAGCCGACGGCGATCGTCAACGCGACGAGGACGAGGCCGAGAGTGCCCACCGGGGCCGATCAGCCGAGACTGAAGGTGGCCCGCTCGGCCGCCGACAGATCGGTGATCTCACCCCACTTGCCCGCGACGTCATCGATCGACGGGACGTCGGTGAAGGTCACGCCGGAGTTCTGGAACAACGCGGTGCGCTGAACCTTGCCGCCACCGACGATGAACACCGACGCGGAGTCGGGGACTTCTTCGCTGCACAGGTAGGCGACCACAGGTGCGACGTACTCCGGAGTCAGCTTCTCGAACACCTCCGGCGGCAGGATGTCCTGCGTCATGCGGGTGGCCGCGATCGGCGCGACGGCGTTGGCCTTGATGTTGTACTTGGCGCCTTCCTGGGCGAGCGTGTTGATCATGCCGACCAGCCCCAGCTTGGCCGCACCGTAGTTGGCCTGGCCGAAGTTTCCGAACAGCCCACTGGTCGAGGTGGCGACGACGACGCGGCCGAAGCCGTTCTCCCGGAAGTGCGGCCAGGCGGCGCGGATCACGTTGTAGCCGCCGTAGAGGTGCACCTTGATCACCGCGTCGAAGTTGGCGAACTCCATCTTGTGGAAGGTTCCGTCGCGCAGGATGCCCGCGTTGCTGACCACACCGTCGACCTTGCCGAACTCGTCGACCGCGGTCTTGATGATGTTGGCCGCGCCCTCGGGTTCGGCGACCGAGTCGTAGTTGGCGACCGCCCGGCCGCCGGCGTCGCGGATCTCCTTGACCACCTCGTCGGCCATCGCCGACCCGGCCCCGGTACCGTCGCGCGCTCCACCGAGATCATTGACGACGACGCTGGCGCCTTCCCTGGCCAGCGTCCGCGCGTACTCCCGGCCGAGACCGCCTCCGGCACCGGTGACGACGACGACGCGATCCTGCACTCCTGGCATTGCATTCCTCTCTGGGTCGGATGGAGTTCAGCCGGCTCAAAAGAGCTTGCGCGCCAGCTTCCATGCCTTCTCTGTATACGGTGGGTAGAGCATGGCACCCAAGTCGGGTCGGGTTGGCTTGGTCATCACCGACTTGCGGTGGCTGAACTCCTCGAACCCGAACTTGCCGTGGTAGGCGCCCATGCCCGACGGCCCGACGCCACCGAACGGCAGCTTGTGGGTGGCGAAGTGGAACACCAGGTGGTTGACCACCATCCCGCCGGCCGGCACGTCCCTGATCACGCGTTCGCGCACCGCTTTGGCCTTGGTGAAAAGGTAGGCCGCCAACGGTTTGGGCCGGGAGTTGACGAAAGTGATCGCCTCGTCCAGGTTCTGGACGGTCATGATCGGCAGGATTGGGCCGAAGATCTCGTCGGTCATCAACGGCTCGCCCGGGTCGGGATCCACCACCACGGTCGGCTGGATCTTCAGATCTGCCGCGTCGGAGCCGCCGCCGACCGCGACAGTGCCCTTGGTGGCGGCCAGAGCGGTCACGAGCCGGTTGAAGTGGCGTTCGTTGACGATTTGTTTGCCGCCGGTGTTCTCGGCCTCGAAGGTCTCCACCGCAGCCCGGATCTTGTCGACCAGCTTCTCCCGGATCGGGGCCTCGGCGAGCACGTAGTCCGGCGCGATGCATATCTGGCCGGAGTTGATCAGCTTGG
>JAGQTR010000241.1 GCA_020438915.1 Mycobacterium sp. | reverse complement strand
GGCGGCCACCGAGATGCCGGCGGTTCCGCCGCCGACGATGACGATGTGGTGTTTCGCGGTGATCATGCTCTGGTTTTCTCCTCAGGCGTTCTGTCGTGCGTCATCCCAGGCTCCGAAGCCGCCCAGGATATCGCTGACATCGACGAAGCCGCGCTGCCGCAGCAGGCTCGCGGCCACCGAGGATCGATAGCCGCCTGCGCAATACACTACTGTCGGCTTGGCGGAGTCTAGTTCGCTCAGCCGGCTCGGCAACTGGCCGACCGGGATGGCGACCGCGTTGGGGATGGCGCCATCGGCGACCTCACCAGGGTTGCGCACGTCAACGATCTGCAGGTCAGACAGCTCCGACGCGCGTTGGTCGAACGCCTTCGCAGTCAGTCTCGATGCGACCATGACATCGTCACGGTGGGAGAGCATCGCCTCGAACGGCCGGTCCAGGTAGCCGATCACCCGATCGAAACCGATACGGGCAAGACGGTTCTTACCTTCCAACTCCTGCCCCGGCTCGGTGAAGAGCACGATGTCGACGTCGGACGCCAGTACCGAGCCGGCGAACTCGGCGTANNCGACCCTCCAGCCCGATGTTGATGGCGTGACGCAGGTGACCGGTAGCGAACTCTTCGGGGCTGCGTCCGTCGACCAGGACAGCGCCTCCGGCAATCGCGTCGAGGACCTGGTCGTAGGTCATCGCCGTCGGCATCTCGGTCTCGTCCAAAAGCTCACGGTCCTTGCGGTTCAGCACCGCGTTGTAGACGAAATAGCCGGGCGCGGGTGGCTGTCCCTGGGTGACCAGATCCATGAATGTGGCCTTGTCAGGCGCCCGCAGCGCGTAATTCGTCGCCTTCTGCTCTCCCATGGTCGACCACAGTTCGGTGGACAGGTTCTTGCCGCAGGCTGAGCCCGCACCGTGCGCGGGGTACACCCGGGTGGCGTCGGGCAGCGTCATCAACTTGTTGTGCAGCGAGTCGTAGAGCTTGTCTGCCAGTTCCTCACGGGTGTATCCGATCGAGGCAAGCAGGTCCGGCCGGCCCACGTCACCAATGAACAACGCATCGCCGGTCAGCACGCCGTAGGGAACCTCATCATTCCGGTGCTCGTAGACCACGATGCTCATCGACTCGGGCGTGTGCCCCGGAGTGTGGCGGAACTCCAGAGTCACCTCGCCCAGGCCATAGCGTTCGCCGTCGGCGACGCCCATCGACTCGAACTCGGTTTCGGCGACCGAGGAGTACACGATCTTCGCGCCGGTAGCCTCTGCCAGCTCCAGGTGCCCGGACAGGAAGTCGGCGTGGAAGTGGGTCTCGATGACGAGTTCGATCGTGTAGCCGAACTCCTCGGCGTCGGACAGATACTCCGACACGTCCCGCTGAGGGTCGACAACGACTGCGCGTCCGGTGGATTCGTCGGCAATCAAATACGAAGCATGTGACAGACACTCCAGGTAGTACTGGATGAACTTCATCTCGCCAGTCCTTTCGTTCGGCGTGGTCCGCTATTGTCGCGTCCAGGGTGCCTATACCCCTTAGGGTATGTCAAGTACCGGTGGGGGTATATGAATTCCCCTTGCTCGTACCCCGCGGGGTATGTGTAGTATGGCCCGGTATACCCCTGGAGGTATTGGGGTCTCGCTCTCAGCAACGAAAGGACGTCCATGACCGCGCCCGCCATCATCGATTCCCAGAACCTCAGTGATCTGCTCGGTTCGGCCACACCGCCACGAGTACTCGACGTACGGACCCCCGGCGAGTTCGATACCGCCCACATCGCCGGGGCCTACAACGTGCCGCTGGATCTACTCCGGGAACACCGTGACGAGATCATCGCCCATCTCGATGAGGACGTCGTTCTGGTCTGCCGTTCGGGTCAGCGCGCCGCCGAGGCCGAGAAGACGTTGCGCGACGTCGGGTTGTCCAACGTGCACATCCTCGACGGCGGCATCACCGCCTGGGAGGCCAGTGGATTCGCCGTCAACCGCGGCACCCCGCGTTGGGATCTCGAGCGTCAGGTGCGCCTCGTGGCCGGCTCGATCGTGCTCTCCAGCGTCCTGGCCAGCGTCGCCGTCCCCAAGCTCAAGTGGGTGGCCGCCGCGATCGGCGGCGGACTGACCTTTGCGTCGCTAACCAATACCTGCGCGATGGGCATGGCGCTCTCCAAGCTGCCCTACAACCGCGGCCCGGCCTGCGACGCTCAGACGGTGGTGTCCCAACTCGTCGGCTCCAACCCCACAGGTCCGAAAGCGAGCTAGCCGACCATGATCGCGCTCACCCTCGGCCTGGCGGTGTTCGTCGGGATCTCGCTCGGGCTGCTCGGCGGCGGCGGGTCCATCCTGACTGTCCCGCTGCTCGCCTACGTCGCGGGAATGGATGCCAAACAGGCGATCGCGACCTCACTGCTCGTGGTGGGTGTCACCAGCGCGATCGGCGCGATCTCACACGCACGGGCCGGCCGGGTCCAATGGCGCACCGGTCTCATTTTCGGCGGCGCGGGGATGGCCGGCGCCTATGGTGGCGGGCTGCTGGCCCGCTTCATTCCGGGTACCTTCCTGCTCGTCGGGTTCGCAGTGATGATGGTCGCCACCGCCATCGCGATGTTGCGCGGACGAAAGGAACTCGACGCGCCGGAACGCGGACACCACCTGCCGATTCCGACGATCATCGCCGAGGGCGTCGTGGTCGGCCTGGTCACCGGACTGGTCGGCGCGGGCGGCGGATTCCTGGTCGTGCCGGCGCTGGCACTACTGGGGGGATTGCCGATGCCCATCGCCGTCGGCACCTCGCTGATTGTGATCGCGATGAAGTCTTTCGCCGGTCTGGCGGGATATCTGTCCAGCGTCCAGATCGACTGGGCGATGGCGCTGGCGGTCACCGCCGCAGCGGTGGCGGGCGCCCTCGCCGGTGCCCGGCTGACCGCAAAGGTCAACCCCGATGCGCTGCGAAAGGCGTTCGGCTGGTTCGTACTCGCGATGTCATCGGTCATCCTGGCCCAGGAAGTCCATCTCAACGTCGGCATCGCGGCGGCGACGCTCACGGCGATCGCGGCGGCGCTCGCCTTCGCGTGTTCGCGCTACGCCCACTGCCCATTACACCGACTCACCGGGTCTGCCACCTCCGGCCCGTCCACCGCATGATGGCCCTGGGAATACCCCCGCGGGTACCATGTCCATAGCGTTCGGAGAAGGGAGCAACACCATGGTTGGTGACGAGGACGCAATCGTCGCAGTGCTGAACCGGCTGCGCCGGGCCCAGGGGCAGCTCGCCGGGGTGATCTCGATGATCGAACAGGGCCGGGACTGCAAGGACGTGGTGACCCAGTTGGCTGCGGTGTCGCGGGCTTTGGACAAGGCGGGATTCAAGATTGTCGCGACCGGATTGCGGGAATGCCTGACCGGAGAGGTCGCAGACGGACAGCAACCGATGACCGAGGCCGAGCTGGAGAAGCTGTTCCTGGCCCTGGCTTGAACCGGCCCGGCCTGACCTATTTCAGTAACGACCAGAGTGGAGGAAATGTGAGTTACGCACTGTCGACGACGCTGCACACCACGTTCGAGGATGCGGTTTCCCGCACCCGTAAAGCGTTGGCAGATCAGGGTTTCGGGATACTGACCGAGATCGACATGAAAGCCACGCTGAAAGCGAAACTAGGTGAGGACATGGAGGACTACCTGATTCTTGGCGCCTGCAATCCGCCACTGGCGCACCGCGCGGTGAACGCCGACCGCCAGATCGGCTTGTTGTTGCCCTGCAACGTCGCCGTGCGCGCCGACCCGGATGGTGACGCGGTGATTATCGACGCGATGGACCCGCAGGTGATGGTTCAACTCTCGGATGGGCCGGGGCTTCGCGAGGTCGCCGACGAGGCCGCGGCCAAACTGCGCGCCGCAATCGACGCCCTATAGTCCACCGGCCCGTAACGCTCCCCGAGACTCGCCCCAGACCCACACTGCCCCAAGGGAGTTCGACATGGACATGGACCTGAACGTCACCATCATCGAGACCACCGGGCTGGGCGACCGCAGCTACCTGGTCAGCGCTGACGGGATCGCCGTGGTGATCGACCCGCAACGTGACATCGACCGCGTCCTGGACCTGGCCCGCGAAGCGGGAGTGCGAATCACCCATGTGCTCGAGACACACATCCACAACGACTACGTGACCGGCGGTCTGGAGTTGTCCCGCACCACCGGAGCCGAGTACGTGGTGCCCGCCGGCGATGACCTCGGCTACCAGCGGCGCGCCGTCAGCGACGGCGATGTGATCGAGTCCGGCCCGCTGCGGTTTCAGGTCATCCACACCCCCGGCCACACCCACCACCACGTCAGCTACGTACTCCGTGATTCCACCGAGAGTGTCGCCGGGGTGTTCACCGGCGGATCGATGCTGCACGGAACAACGGGCCGCACCGACCTGCTCGGTAGTGAGCACACCGATGAGCTCACCCGGGCGCAGTTTCACTCGGTGCGGCGGCTTGCCGCGGAGTTGCCGGATGACACTGCGGTTTATCCCACGCACGGGTTCGGCAGCTTCTGCTCGGCGACCCCGGCCAGCGGCGACTCGTCCACCATTGCCGATCAGCGCGAGACCAATCCCGCACTCACCCAGGACGAACAGAGTTATGTCGACGAGCTCATCGCCGGCCTGTCGGCCTACCCCTCGTACTACGCCCATATGGGCGTCATCAATGAACAGGGTCCCGAACCGGTCGATCTGTCGCTGCCGGAGCCTGTCGATCCGACCGAACTGCGACGACGCATCGACGCCGGTGAGTGGGTGGTGGACCTGCGCAACCGCACCGCCTTCGCGGCCGGTCACCTGGGCGGCACCCGCGGTTTCGAGGTGTCGGAAGACTCCTTCGTCACCTACCTCGGCTGGCTCTATTCCTGGGGCGCGCCGTTGACTCTGATCGGCGATGACATGGACCAAATCGCCCACGCTCGGCGCGAACTCGTCCGCATCGGTGTCGACAACCTGGCAGGCGCCGCGGTCGGCGAGATCCAGACGCTGTCGGCGGGCCATCCGTTACGGTCCTACCGCGTCGCCGACTTCGCCGATCTCGCTGAGATTCTCGGCACCGGCAGCGCCGTCGTCCTCGACGTCCGCCAGCGCGGCGAATACGCCGACGGTCACCTGCCGGACGCACTCAATATTCCGCTGCACGAACTCAGCGATCGTGTCGGCGAAGTTCCCAGCGGGGAGGTATGGGTGCACTGCGCATCCGGTTATCGCTCATCCATTGCCGCCTCGATGATCGACCAAGCCGACCGCACTGTGGTCCTTGTCGACGACACCTTCGACCAGGCCGAGAAACTGGGACTGGTCGACAAGCCCTCACGCTGAGAGCAGCAGCACCACCACGATGGTGGTCGCAAAACCCACGGTGGCGCCGCCGATCGCGAGCACCTCCACCTGAGGCGGGAACACGACGAGCCGGTCCCCGATCACTGGACTTTCTCTGATCTGCCGCGATCGCCGGTAACCGAGACCGAGGACGAGCAGCGCGAGCAGCGTAGCCACGAGCGCCAGTGCGGTCCGCACCGGACCGAGGGGGCCGTGCTGTCGTAACAGGACGAGCGCGCCGCCGACCAGGAATCCGAATGCGCTTCTTTCCCAAGACAACAGCGTGCGCTCGGCGGGCAGGCCTGGCTTGCTGGGTTCGCGGCGAGCCATGTCACGGTCCAGTCGTCGGCCAGACGACCACCACCACCAGCACCACCACGGTCACCGCGAAGATCGCCCCACCGAGAATCATCGGGACATGGGTGTGCGGTAGTTCCTGGTCGCGACGCATCGCAGCCTGCACCCGTTGCCAGCGCCGCACTGCCTGTGCGGCGAGCAGCCCGCCCCCGGCGGTCAGGACAATGCTGAGGCCGTGTCGAACTCCCGCGATCCCGAACTCCGGGACGAACTGTACGACAGCGATACCACCGGCGATCAGCGCCAGCGCCGTACGGATCCAGGCCAGAAAAGTCCTTTCGTTCGCCAGTGTGAAGCGGTAGTCCGGTTCCTCCTCGGCGGTCGCTTCGGACGATCGTTGGTGATCGGCAGGGCTCATCGGACCGCTCTTTCCTGGGCGCGCATCGGTGGGAGCAGCCTACGTCCTCGCTAGCGCGCTCGCTGGCGCCCTCGCTGGCGCCGAACCGGGCTTCACGGTCGTGGATACCCGGCTACGCACAGCCCTGAAGCGAGGCTCGACAGCCTTCGCTTCAACCTCACCCGCTCCCGCGACGAGCCCGCAGGGTCAGAGCGCCGCCGACCGCGACCAGCAGCGCTCCGGCCGCTGCCAGGGTGATCGTCCAGGCCCGGCGATCGGAGAGTTCATACCGGCAGAGCTCGGTGTAGTCCGCGCTACCGACTTCCTCCCCGGCATTGGGCAGTTCCATCGTGGAAACTTCGGTCTGGTCGGGAGCCTGCTCGCGCGCGGCGGCGAGGTCCGGCGCTACGGCCGTTCCGCAGGACACCGTTCGCAGCCCAGGTGACACCGACACGGGGCTGAGTAGCCCGACAATGCCGACGAGAAGGAGCACGAGCCCGACCGACAATGCGATTCGTCGTGCGATCATGTCCCAGCACTACCCCACCCGGCGCGCCGTTACACGCGACAGACTTGGCGCGGACGGCCAAAATATTTCGGCTTTGGTGCAAGGGTCAACTGCAGTCAGCGGGGAAGGACGGGTGATGTACGTCGGCGCAGTATCGATGTTGTTTGTCGCGCTGGCGGTGATCCTTGGCGTCTGTCTGCTGCACCGTCTGACCGCGGTGGTCGCCACCCCGATGGTCGCTCTGCCGTTTGAATCCGGGTGGGTGCCCGAACAGCATGCGCTGTCCCGCTTCCATGTTCGCTGGTATCCGGCGACGGTGCTGTTCCTCGCCTTCGACGTCGAGATGCTCTTCATGTATCCCTGGTCAGTGGTGGTTGCCGATCTCGGCGTTTCCGCGATCGTCGAGATGTTCACGTTCCTGGCGGCACTGTTGGTTGCGGTCGTATGGGCATGGCGCGAGGGGGCGTTGCGATGGGTCTGAAAGTCAGGCTCGCCCGCTACGCCGCGCGCAACCCACATGTCTTTATCGCCGAGGCACCGGGGAGTTGGCAGCAGCGGGCCGCCCTCGAACGACGTGCGCTGTGGTGGGGTTGGCGCCTCGCCGACAATCCCGCCGACGCCGACGTGCTCGCGATCTGCGGAACGCCGGGTCCCGAACTCAACGAGAGGATCGCCAAGGTCTGGGATCAACTCCCCGGGCCGCGGGCCGGCCTCGGTCTCTCCGGGTCCGACCTCGACGACGAAGACATCGACGCTGCGCTGGAGCAGGCCCGAGACTATCTCGCCGACGCTGCGCTGCAGCACTCCGATGCGCGCGAGCGACACCCACCTGAGGTGGGATCGCCTGGGTCCGAAATATCCGATATGGACCACAACGATATGGACCACGCCGAGACGGACCACAGCCACATGGACCACAGCGATATGGACCACGGCCACATGGACCACGGCGACATGGATATGGCGCCATCGGGCATTGCCCTGGCCGAGGGCGGACCGGACCGTGACGGCCTCGAGATGGATGTGCTGCAGGTGCGGCTGGGGCCCGTGCTGCGGCACTGGCCGGTCGGCGTGGTGGTTCGCTGTTCACTGCAGGGTGATCTGGTCGTGGACGCTCAGGCCTGGACCGTCGACGCCGGCCAGACCCCGCCGAGATCCGCCTGGGACCCGCGCACCGAGGCGGCGCGCGAATGTGACCGGCTGTACTCGCTCTTGGCGCTGGCCGGCTGGCCGTACGCCGCCACCCGAGCCCGGCGGGTCCGCGATCTGCTGCTCACCACTGATCGACCTGGACTCAATGAGTTGGACGCGCTGAACCGGATCGTGACGCGCTCCCGCATCTTCGGGTGGTCGATGCGTGGAGTCACCGACGGCCACACCGGGATGCTGACGCGTGCCCGGGCGCTGCTGACCGGTTGGGCACCACCGACGGATACTGAGACGACCCCGGAGGATCTGCCCGAACGGATTGTCGGACTCGAGTTGGCCGCCGCCCGGTTGGTCATCGCGGGTCTGGAAGTGCGCGAGCCTGCCGCCACGCAATCGGGGCCCGGCGATGACTGACGAGACGCTCACCACGGTGTCGGGAGTCTGGGCCATCGGAGCCGCCGCCCTGCTGGGCCTGCTGATTGTTTTCTCCGCAGTCCTCGACGGTGTGTTGACCGCGCGTGCCGAAGGGCAGGCCGGCGGCGCGTTCAGTCGGCCGCTGACCGAGACCGCCCGGCTGATGCGGCAGCGTCGCCGCACCACGCTGGAGGCTGATCGGCCACTGTGGCGGATCGGCGGAGCCGGGCTGCTGGTGGCCGCGCTGCTGATGGTCGCGGTGGTCCCGTTCGGCAATTGGACGCTGCTCGATCTCGACGTCGGTGTCGTGTGGTTCAACGCGATGGACGTGATGGTCTGGTCGTTCGTATGGCTGGCGGGCTGGGGGGCCAACTCGGCGCACTCGCTGGTAGGCGGCTACCGCTTCCTCGCCCACGGTCTCGGCTACGAACTGCCGCTGATGTTCGCTCTGGTGGCGCCCGCGATCGCCGCGGCAAGCCTGCGCGTCGGGGATATCGGGGCCGCGCAGCACGATCTGTGGTTCGTGGTGTGGATGCCGATCGCGTTCGTGGTGTACTGCCTCGGTGTGGTCGCCTTCTCGGTGTGGGGGCCGTTCTCGCCCGCTCTCGGCACCGACATCGCCGGCGGTGCCAGCGCCGAACTCTCCGGGGTGGACAAGCTGTTGTTTGAGGCGGGACGCTACGCCTTGCTCGCCGCGGGCGCGGCGTTCGCGGTGCCGATGTTCCTGGGTGGCGGTAGCGGACCCTTGTTGCCCGGCTGGTCCTGGGTGTTGATCAAGACGTTGCTGTTGCTCACGGGGTTCATCTGGCTGCGGCGCCGGGTTCCCGCCCTGCGACCGGACAAGTTCATGGAAGTGGGCTGGTTGGTGCTCTTGCCCGCGGTGGTGCTCCAGGATTTTGTCGTCGCCGCCATCGCGGTCTGGAGGAACTGAAACCGTGGCCGACCTGATTATCGACATGGCCTTCTGGAGCGTCGCCGTGGTGGCGGTGCTCTCCGGGGCAGCCGTGTTCTGGGTCGACTCGATGGCCCGCGCGACCTATGCGCTGGCGTGCTCGTTCGTCGCTGTCGGGGTGAACGTCCTTCTGCTGCACCAGAACTACGTCGGTATCGTCACCATTCTGATGATGGTGATGGAGATGGCCGTGATGGTCGTCTACATGATCATGTTCATGGGAATGAACCCTGCGTTGATGCCGATGAGCATGGTGCACGACAACCGCCGGGCGCTGGGCGCGGCAATAGTGACGTTCGTGATCTTGGCCGCCGGAATCCTGCTCATCGACTGGCCCGCGCGCCGCGGAAGTCCAGCCGAGGACG
This sequence comes from Mycobacterium sp., assembly GCA_020438915.1. Classification (GTDB taxonomy): domain Bacteria; phylum Actinomycetota; class Actinomycetes; order Mycobacteriales; family Mycobacteriaceae; genus Mycobacterium. The sequence goes on along the minus strand of JAGQTR010000241.1, from coordinate 7,155 downwards.
TCACGCGCGCGCTCGGCGAGGCGCTGATGGGTTCCAAGATGCTGGTGATGACGGTGATAAGCCCGGTCATGGTCGCCACCATCGTGGCCGGCATCGTGCTCGCCGCCCGCCGTACCCGCTACGACCGCTTCGGCGACGACCTCGACCGCCGAACACCTGACGATCCTCAGCCCGGCGGGGTGGGCCGATGACCCTGCAGACGGTACTTCTGGTCGCCGCCGCGCTGTTCAGCGTCGGACTCTATGGCGCGTTGTCGCAGCAGGTCGTGGTGATGGTGATGATGGGCCTGGAATTGATGATCAACGGGGTGATCCTCGCCGCGGCCGCGTTCTGGTGGTTCCTGGCGCCCAACCCGACGGGTCAGGTGTTGCTGATGGTCGTCATTGCGGCGATGACGGTCGAGATGGCGATGGGATTCGCGGTGGCCACGCTGCTACACCGCGGTCGCGGGACCGACATGACCGACATGGCCGGTGATCTGTCCGGATGAGAGCCACGTGATGGCACTGGGGCAGGCCACGCTGGCGGCGACGGTGCTGGTGCCCGCAGTGGTGGGCGCCTCGTTGACGCTCGGCCGGCGGGCCGACCGGTTCGCCGGACCGATCTCGGTGGCGACGGCCGCGGCGACGTGCGTGCTGTCGGTCATCGCAGCGGTGATGCGCCCCAGCGTCGCGACGCCGTTCATGGCGGGCACCGACTTCGCGCTGAGTGTCGACGACCTTTCGGCGGTGGTGTTGCCGGCGGTGACCGCGGTGACGCTGCTGGTGCTGGTGTTCGCAGCCGGCGACATCACCGAATCGCGGCGCCGCTTCCACGGCCTGATGCTGCTGTTCGCGGCAGCCGCGGCGATCACCGTCACCGCCGACACCCTGCCCGCGCTGCTGCTGGGCTGGGAGACGATGGGCGCGGCGTCCTACGCCCTCATCGGGTTCCGGTGGCGTGAGCAGACGCGGGTGTCCGGCGGGATCACCGCGTTCATCACCACCAGGACCGCCGATCTCGGGCTCTACGCCGCGGCGGGCGCGGCACTGGCGGGCGGCGCCGGTCTGGCCCTCGACGATCTCGCCGAGGCATCCCCCGGGTGGCGGAGCGTCGTCGCCGCGGGCGTGCTGGTCGCCGCCCTCGGCAAGGCCGCGCAGCTGCCGTTCAGCTTCTGGCTGTCCCGCGCGATGGAGGGCCCCAGCCCGGTCAGCGCCCTGCTGCACTCGGCGGCGATGGTGGCCATGGGCGGATACTTGCTGCTGCGTATCGAACCGTTGCTCGCCGCCACCGGCTGGGCAGCATCCGCGGCAGCCTGGATCGGCGCACTGACCGCCGTCGCGCTGGGTCTGGTGGCCGTCGCCCAACGCGATCTCAAGCAACTGCTGGCAGCGTCGACGGCGTCGCAGCTGGGCTTCGTGGTGATGGGTGCCGGGGTCGGCATGGTCGGCGGTGGCGCCGCGCAACTGGTGGCGCACGCCGCGACGAAGGCCCTGCTGTTCCTGGCGGCCGGAGCGTGGCTGACTGCGCTGGGCACCAAGCATCTCGACGGGCTTCGGGGCGTCGGCGGGCGCTGGCCGGTGACGGGCTGGGCGGCGACGGTCGGCGCGCTGGCCCTGGCCGGAGTGGCGCCGCTGTCACTGTGGGCCACCAAGGACGCCGTCCTGGCCTCAGCGCTGGTGGCGTCGCCGTGGCTGTACGCGGTCGGGCTGTTGGCTGCGGCGGTCTCGGCCGCCTATGCCGGAAAGATCGTCGTGACCATCTGGCGTCGACCATTTCTTCCAGTGACCGTGCAGCGCTTCGATGAGGAACGCCCGGGTACCCGCCGGGTCGGAACGCTTGAGACGGGGCCGCTGGTGGTGCTCGCGGTCGGCGCCGCCGTGCTCGGGGTGCTCGCGCCGGGGGCGCCCGCCATCGAGCTCGCCGTCACCGCGGTTCTCGCGGTGGCGGTGGTGCTGGCCGTGGCCTACCTACTGCCGCGCGAACGGCTCCCGGAACCGGCGTGGGCAGCGGGCTGGCTTGGGCTGGAGCCGGCGATCCACACGCTGATCGTGGCACCCACCATGTGGGCGGCGCGGACGCTGGCGGTTTTCGACGACCGAATGGTCGACGGCGGCGTGACCAAGCTCGCCGCCGGTGCCCGCCAGGTTGCGCGACGAGCGGCGCTGTTCGACGACCGTGCCGTCGACGGGCTGGTCGACACGATGGCCACCGGCACCGCGCACATTGCGCGGCGCGCGGCGCGCATCGACGACCGCGATGTGGACGGAGCGGTGAACGCCGTCGCCGCCGCAACCCGGGGGCTGGGACGGCTGGCCCGAAGACCGCAGACCGGACAACTGCACGACTACTACTTCCAGGCCGCCGCGATGCTCGCGATCGGTGCCATCGTTCTCTATCTCGTGTCGAGGTGAATGTGCTCAGTCTGATCGTTTTTCTGCCTCTGGCGGCCGCGCTGGCCCTGATCGCGGTTCCGCGCATCGGCGACGCACCCGCGCGCTGGGTGTGGGTTTCGGTGGCGGCCGTCGAACTGGTTCTGGTGCTTGGGTGTTGGGCTCGGTACACGACGCCGCAACCGGGGGCGTTCGCGTTCGAGGAACGAGCCGCGTGGATTCCCGGGGTCAACAGCAGCTATCACCTCGGCGTGGACGGGTTGTCGCTGCCGCTGGTGGCGATGACGGCGGTGATCTTTCTGGCATGCGCGGTCTACGGGCTGCGGGAGTCCAAGCGACCCCGCGTGCACGCCGCGCTGCTGCTGTTCCTGCAGAGCGTCAGCCTCGGGGTGTTCGTCTCGCTGGATCTGATCCTGTTCTTCGTGTTCTTCGACCTGTCGATCGTCGGCATGTACTTCGCGATCGCGGGGTGGGGCCACGGCCAGGCCGCGGCCCGGTCGGCGCTCAAGTTCTTCCTCTACACGTTCCTCGGATCGCTGGCGCTGCTGGCGGGGTTCATCGGCCTCTACGTGGCGGCCGCTCCACACACCTTCGACATGCCTGAGCTGATCGCCGCCATGCCGCTTGCCGGGCGACCGCTGGCGGGCGCGCTGGTACTGGCCGCGATCCTGCTCGGGCTGGCGGTGAAGACCCCGACGGTTCCGTTCCACACCTGGCTGCCGCCCGCGCACACCGATGCCTCGGCGATCGGCTCGGCGGTGCTGGCCGCCGTGCTGCTGAAGCTCGGTACTTACGGGTTCGTGCGGATCGCGATGCCGATGCTGCCGCAGGCCTGGCAGTCCTGGGCCTGGGTGATCGTGGCGGTCGGGGTGGTGTCGGTGCTGTACGGCGCGCTGGTGGCGTTGGCGCAGAACAACATCAAGCGGATGATCGCTTACACATCGGTCAACCACATGGGCTATGTAGTGTTGGCGGTCGGCGTCGCCGGCCTGCTGGCACCTGACTCCGAGGCGGCCCGCGGCATCGCGGTGACGGGCGCGGTCACCCAAATGGTCAGCCACGGTCTGATCACCGGCGCGCTGTTTCTACTCGCCGGAGTGTTCCAGGACCGCACCGACACCTACGAGATGGACTCCTTCGGCGGGCTCGCCGCGCCGGCCCCCAAGTTCGCGGCGCTGTTCGCCGTCGGCGCCTTCGCCTCACTGGGATTGCCCGCCTTCTCCGGCTTCATCGCCGAGTTCCAGATCTTCACCGGTAGCATCGCCGTCGCCCCGGTCACCGCGGTCGCACTGGTGGGCATTCTGCTCACCGCGGCACTGTTCCTGCGCGCGCTACAGCGGGTCTTCACTGGCGAAACCAGCGGCCAGTCAAAGGGTTTCACCGACCTGCGACACCACGAAGTGTGGGCGATCACCCCGCTGCTGGTGCTTTCGCTGGCGATCGGTGTTCTCCCCCGGCCGTTGCTGGCCGTCATCGAACCACCGGCGCGAGCCCTGATCGACCTGATCGGACGCTAGCGTGGACATGCGCCCGTTGCTGCTGCTGCCAGAGATTCTGCTGTTCGTCGGTGGCCTTGGGGTACTCATCGGCGGATCCTTTCTGCCGCGCCGGCGCCTGTGGATCACCCGCGTTGCCGCCGCATCGGTCTTGGTCGCCGCCATCGGCGTCGCCGCGGTACTGCTGGCCGGACCCGACGGCGACGCGTTCGACGGCACCTTCCGCGTCGACACGGCCACCGGGATTGCTCGTATCGTCGCCGCATTCGCGACGCTGCTGGTGCTTGCGCTGGCCTCCGACGAGCTGGCCGGCTCCCCACGAGAGAGCGAAACGTACTCGTTGGCAATGTTTTCCACTACCGGGACAATGCTGCTCTCCGGCGCGAACGACCTGCTGGTACTCGCCCCGGCATTCCTGTTGGCCAGTATCCCGCTCTACGGTCTGATCGGTCTGAACCGCAGCGCCCAGGGCGCAGAGGCCACGATGAAGACCTACCTGATGGGCGCTCTGTTCGGCATCGTGCTGCTGCTGGGCATCACGGTGGTGTACGGGGTGGCGGGCAGCACCCGCTACGTCGATTTCGCCGCGGGGTTGGCGCCAGTGGCACCTGGCGCGGTCGCCGCCGGCGTTTTCGCCATTGTGTGCGGGCTGCTGTTCAAGGCCGGTGGCGTCCCGGCACACTTCTGGGTGCCCGATGCCGCCCAAGGATCCAGCGGCACCGTCGCGGCATTCCTGACGACTATCCCGAAGATCGGTGCGCTGATCGCGGTTTACCGGTTGATGCTCGCACTCCCGGGGACGCTGAATTGGACAGTGGTGATAGCGGTCGTGGCGGCGGCCAGCATGACGCTGGGCAATCTCGCCGCATACTGGCAACAGGATCCTCGTCGATTGCTGGGTTGGTCGACAGTCGCGCAGGTGGGCTTTCTGCTGGTGCCCGTGGTCGCGGCGGGACGCTCGGATCTGGCGTTGCCGTCATTGTTGTTCTATCTGGCCGGCTATACGGTCACCAACCTCGCCGCTTTCGCCGTCACCACCGCGTTGCCGACCCTGCGAGACATAAAGTCATACCGCGGAATGGGTTTCACCCACCCGTGGCTGGCGGCGGCGCTGGTGGTGGCGCTCCTCGGGTTGGTCGGTACCCCACCGACGGCCGTCTTCGTCGGTAAGCTGACCACCGCGACGGCGGCCTGGGACAGCGGCTATGCCTGGCTGGCGATCGTCGCGCTGCTCAACTCGCTGATCAGCCTGTTCTACTACCTACGCTGGATCATTCCCACGGCGTCCCGACCTGACCCCGACGCCGATGTTGTCGAGTTCACCCCAACCCGCTGGGCCACCGGGACCGCCATCTCGGCGGCCGCGCTCAGCGTCGTACTGGGCGTCGCCGCAGGCGCGGTGTGGGCGGTCGTCGGCGGCAGCTGAAGCCCCCTGGCGAACCAGGCCCGACGCCGGGCGGGTGGCCGTGCTCGCGTCAACGATTGCCGGCGGCGAACCGGTTCAGGCGCGGCGCGCTCGCCCGGGTGTCGGTGTCAGCCAGCTTCCATCCCACGAAGATGCTTAGTGCCCCGTACACCAGATGCAGGTAGTTGTCGGGCTCGCCCACAGAATGAATGTTGAGAAAACCCAACGCGCCGGCGACTCCTAGCGCGAACGCCGCCAGAAGGCCGATGCCGAGAACCACGTTTGCAGCACGGGTTATCGAGGGCACCAATGCAGCGCCCAGCCAGGCCGCCCCCAACACGAGGTGCACGATGTTGTGCATCGGATTCACAGCCAGGATGAGGACCTTCGTGTGGTGCTCGCTGGTGAATCCGGTCACCATGAAGCCGATGATTCCGGCACTGAAATAGATGGCCGCGGACGCGTAGGCAAAGATCTGGTTGCGGGTCATGACGATTCCTTCCTCGTGGGTCCGCTGGTTCGCGGCCGTCAGGGTTATAGACCCGTACGACAAGCCAGGCGTTACACCGAGTCTGGATTTCGGTTTAGACGCTCGAATTCGGCCATCAGCGCCTCGAGGTTGGCTGGCCGCACCTCCACCGAGTCGTCGCGCGTCGCCGCGACGATCCGCACGGTGCGGCGAACCTGGTCGGCATATACCCGGCATGCTCGACACCCGCCAAGGTGCTGCTCGAATCGCTTCAGGTCTGCCTCTTCAAGCGCGTTCTCCAAATAGTCGGTGACCAGTGCCACCGCGTCCGAGCAGGTGATCCGCAATTCGTTGGTGACGAAGTCGTCCTCAGTCATTGAGATAGTCCTCCAATACAGCGCGCAGGCTCGCGCGACCCCGATGCAGGAGTACCCGCTGGTTCACCGCCGAAATGCCAAGTGCCTCGCAAGTTTCCTGACTCGACCATCCCTCGATGTCGCGCATGGTGAGTACCTCACGCTGGGCGTCGGGCACCTTCTGCATGGCCTCGATGATCACCGACCGCACCTCGGCCGACATCAGCCGCTGCTCGGGCAGTAGTTCCCAGCGGGCGGGCACGTCTACCCAGTGGTGCGCGCCGAGTTCAGGATGGACGAGCCGACGCGGGTCGACGGAGGGATGCGGGTCGGTCTCCGGTCCGGCGGTGGCGAAGGGCAGCGTTTTGGCTTCCCGGCGGGCCAGCGTGCGCACCCGGTTCAGCATGATGCGAAACACCCACGTCTTGAGGCTGGCCCGGCCCTCAAACGCGCCGATCGAGCGCACCACCGCCACCCAGGTGTCCTGCACGGCATCCTCGGCGGTGGCCGTCGACACGTACATCCGGGCCAGCCGCACAAGCGGTGCGTGCAATGTGTCGACCAGCGCTTGGAAAGCGCCCCCGTCACCCTTGCGTAGCGCTGCGATCAATTCGTCGTCGGTAGCCCACCGATCGTCGACGACGGTGCGCATGCGTGCAGTCACAAGCGTCTCGAATCCTCGCCCCGCGAATCTTCGGTTACCTCTGGTTGTAACACGGCGGGGTGTCGCGGTGTCTGAACATCAGCCCCGCACTTCTGAACCGCGGGGTGACCCGCACAATTCCACATCCGATGGAGGAACACATGAGCACCATTCCCTTGATCACCGAAGCGAATGCGACGAGGGATCAAACCGACGCGCTGTCCGCGGCGAAGAAAACCCTCGGCGCGGTACCCAACCTGACCCGCGCGATGGCGAACAGCCCGGCTCTGCTTAGGGGATATCTGAGCTTGCTCTCACACCTGGACGGTGGCGCGCTACCCCGCTCCACCCGGGAGCGGCTAGCTATCGCCGTCGCACAATCCAACGGCTGCTCCTACTGCCTTTCGGCGCACA
>JAGQTR010000240.1 GCA_020438915.1 Mycobacterium sp. | reverse complement strand
TGGTGCCGGAGGTGTACATGATCAACGCCGGCGAGTCGTCGGGGATGTCGACCGCCGGGGCCGCCGGCCCGCCCTCGGCCAGCATCTCGTCGTAGTCCAGGGCGGCACCGGAGTCGGCGCCATCGGCACGGACCCCCGGGCCGGCGACGATCACCGTGGCCAGGGTCGCGTCCAGTTCGCGCACTCCCGCGGCCACCTGAGCAAGCACCGATTCGGTGATCATGACGCGGGCCTGACAGTCAGCGACCAGGAACGCGATCTCTGGCGGGGTCATCCGGAAGTTGACCGGTACGGCGATCGCACCGAGTGAGTTGATCGCCAGGAACGATTCGATGAACTCGGTGCGGTTGAGCATCAGGATGAGGACCCGGTCACCGAATGCGACACCGCGGCGGTGCAGTGCGCCCGCCAACGCGGTCACCCGGCGGTCGAGTTCACCCCAGGTGGTGGTTTGGCCGAGGAACCGCAGCGCGGTGCCGCCGGGCTGCATCAAAGCGTGCCGGACGAGTTGATTGGTCCAATTCCGGCGGCGCGCCAGATCAGGCTGTTCGGTCACCCGGACCAACATAGCGCGTCAGGTCGCCGTGAGCTGCTCCGCGCGGGCCTTGAGGTTCCCGGCCAGGTAGTCCAGCGTGTCACCGATGGCCTTCTTGACCATGGGTTGCGGAATCGGCAGTTTGGTCTCCACGTCGAGGTCGACGGTCAGCAGCGAGGTCGGACCCATGGCCACCACCGCGAACTTCTGTTCCTGTTTCTCGAAGTGGTCGCCCTGCTGCAGAACCGTGAAGATCTCGTTCTCGCCGGGGTAGTACACGGCGGTGATGAAGGTGCCCGACTGCCCCTGCACCACCACGTCCAGGCGCAGCTGGCTGGGTCGCCCGTCGGCGTAGCGGGCCAGCACCCAGCAGCCCTTGATCTCCTCGTTCCACTGCGGGTAGCTCTCGAAGTCGGCGACGATCGCCATGATCGACTCGGCGGCGGCCGCGACTTCGACCGTCTTACTCACCAGCGGCATGGGCCGAGCATATCGACCGCGCCGCAGCCGAACTCACGGGCTGCTCAGGTGGCCGCCACGTCGACACCGAGCGGCGATGTCTCGCGCACGGTTTCGTCGCGAATCAGGCCACGCAGCAGCGCGGTGCTGAACTCGACGGCGATCTCCTGCGCGGTCCTGCGGCCGTGCGGCCGCAGCCACCGGTAGGAGCCCAGCGTCATGCCGATGTAGCCCAGGGCGAGCACGTGGGAGTCACAGTCGTAGAACTCCCCGCTGGCGATGCCGCGGTCGATCACCTCGCGGACGTGCTCGTAGACCTGGGCCTCCTTCTCCCGGATGTAGGCCACCTGCTCCTCGGTGAACCACTCCGTGATGTAGGGGCCCTCTTGGAAGTACACGGCGGCGCGCTCGATGTTGCCGGCGATGCCGACGAGCAGTCGGCGGGTGAAGTGATAGATGGTCTCCCGGGCCGACGCCGAGGGATCGTCATGGAGTGCGTCGACGGTGAAGTCGGCGGCACCCTTGTAGATGTCGTAAAGGATCAGCGACTTGCTCGCGTAATAGTGGTAGACCGTGGCCTTGTTCAGACCGACGGCATCTGCGACGTCATCCATGCGGGTGCCGTGGTAGCCACGCGCGGCGAACAGTTTGGTGGCGACCGCCAACAGCTCCTCGCGCCGGGACTTCCCGTTGTTCGTGACGGTTTCAGACATGGCAGCTCACTATAAGCAGGGCCCGGCGGTCCAGGGGGTCGACTAACTGGTTGGTTCATACTAGGCGGGCGGTTGCTATGTCGCCGCGCGTCTCGGCGGTCTAGACTCCACCGGAGAGCCAGCATGCAGACGACAGCTGACCGGGAGGTATCGCGGTGGACCCGAATCCGGATTACGACGCAAGCGACGAGCTGGAGTACGGCATCAACTGGTTCGCCTGGATTCTGCGCGGGGTGTATCCGCCACCCGCCTATCCCCCGGTGTGACCGCCCCGGCTCTCCCGCCCAAGCCAACGTTTGGGTGAAAAAGTGCTGGCGTGGCCCACCAATACATCGATCTCGGTGCTGAGTCGACGCGACACCGCCGACACGCGCCGATTCAGTTCGGCGCGCCAGTCGACAGGCTCCACGGGTTCGCGATCGGGCGGCCAGATGATCGGCGGCTCGGCGACCACCGAGTGAAGCGTCAGGGGTCGACTGTCTTCGCCGTAGTACTCACCACACTTTCGGCAGCGCACTTCGTAGCGGAGCCCACCGGGCTCCCGGCCGGACCCTGACTCGATGAAGACGTAGTCAGCTACCGACACACATCGCGGGCAACGTGCAAGACCACTTTCGACGACCATGCTCACCCCGATATGGTGCGACCCCACCGGCCACCGCGCCTACCCGAACAGAGATGTCGATGCCGGATCGGTGCCGTTTCGAGATCGTTGCGCGTGGCCGCTGACCGGTGATTGACCCGGCCGGGTGCTACAGGGCTTTGAGTTCTTCGATGACGTGGCCGACCGATTTCTTCGCGTCGCCGAACAGCATCGAGGTGCCTTCGCCGAAGAACAGTGGGTTCTCGATACCTGCGTAGCCGGAGGACATCGATCGTTTGAGCACGATCACCGAGCGGGCCTGGTCGACGTTGAGGATCGGCATCCCGTAGATCGGTGAGCTTGCGTCGTTGCGCGCCGCGGGGTTGGTGACGTCGTTGGCGCCGAT
>JAGQTR010000239.1 GCA_020438915.1 Mycobacterium sp. | reverse complement strand
GCGCCGCCCCTTCTTCTGGCGGTGGCTCCTCCAGCCTCTCCTCCGCGGCCAGTTCACCTGGCTCTTCGATGGGGGCGGCCGCCAATGCGAGCGGCTCAGGCTCGGGTTCCGCGGGCGGGGTCGGCACCCCACCTCCCGTGTCATCCGCGGCGGCAGGCCCCGACAAGGCGGCGTCGGCGGGACGAACACCGGCAGGCTTGAGTTCGGCACCGCCGATGGCCTCGTCGCCAACGCCGTTGAGTGCTCCGGCTTCGGCAACTCAGCCAGCACCGAACCCCATACCGCCACAGGTTTCCGTGCCAGCGCCCAACGCACCTGCGTCGACGTCACCGGCTTTCGCTGGCGGGGGGATAGCCGGTGCCGCCGGTGGAGGGCCAGCGACTGGCCCGGCTCCGATGCCACTTGGCCCACCCACCACACCGTCGCCTGCGGCCCCGGTCAACGCGGGCGCCGGTGCCACGCCTAGCGTCGGTCCGGCGGGACCAGCGGTTGCCGCCACGTCAGCCGGTGCCAGTGCGGCAGCCGCGCCGACGCCGGTACCGGTTTCGGCTGCCCGTGCCGAGCGCGATGCCATCGCCACGGCGGCCTCAGCCGGTGCGCTTCGCCGTCAGAATCGGGGTAACGACCCGACGCAGCTGGCCCGCCGGATCGCCGCAGCCCTCAATGTCGGGCTCTTCGACTTCGGGTTTTACTGGGTAACGGCATTGACCACTGAAGGCAGCATCGTCGTCGCCAACAGCTACGGTATTGGGTACATCCCGGCGAATGTGCTTCTGCCGGAACAAGTTCACATGGCAACGGCGGGTGAATCCATTCCGGTTGGAGAACGCGCCAGGTGGGCCACCTATCCGGTTCTGTCACTACAGGGTTGGGCGCGCCATCATGGCGAGCGTTTACGCGCGGTGATCGCGACCGAGGATCAGTTCGAGGGGTTCGATCCGGGAGCGGCGAAAATCATTCTGCACCCCGACGACATACCCGAAGACGGCACTATGCAGGGGCGTACCCGGTTGGAGGTGCTCGCGCCGAAACCGGCTGCGAAGCTTGCCGCGACACGCGACGAACGTCTCACCGATCTGTTGCCACCCGCTCAATCGGAGCTCAACCCGCCCGAGAATGATTTGGCGATGTCATGGTTCGAGGTTTCCAAGCCGCTGATGAGTAGGTCCGCCGGCCGGGTCAGAGCTCACCTTGAGGCGATGTCTGCCTACGCCGAGCAAGCGATGGGTTCGGCGCTGCACAAGGCGCAAACCCAACCCGAGTTTCGTGCGCAACGCGCTGCCATTGCTGACTGGGTGTACTGGCAACACCAACACAGCATTCTCGCCGAAGCGCTCGAAAACCCTGTCGGGGAATAACATCGGCTTTCACGCGCCCAATTGTTCGCGCGTCACGCACGTGTGACTACAGGTTGACGGCCTCGCTGTGTTCATCCTGTCGATGACGACCGGGTGTTTCAGCTACTGGCGTCTCGCTGACCGGTGCCCTCTCGATTGCAGACTTGCCGGCACTGTCGTCATCGGCATCGCGTTGTGAACGCTCTTCTCGCTCCAGTGTGTCGGCAGGGGCGTGATCCTCTTCATCTGACCTGCCAAGCTGCCCTGATATTTGGCCCACCTGCTGTGAAGCACCCTGAACGCCCTGTATGACGCTTTGCGGACCCGCAGCCGCCATCCCCGCCATCCGAATGGGGGCCTGAGCGGCTTGCCCCGCCGTCTGCAATGCCGTGCTCAAAAATTGGGCGGACTGTCCGCCGACGGGCCCAGCGGTTGACGGGGTCGCCGCACCCAACTGAGTGTCGGCGACGGTCTGGATTTCCTGCTCGCCGGCGTGGTCGGTCGACTGGTAAGCGTTGCGGGCCTCAGCAAGGTTTGCTGCGAACTGCTCTTCACGGGCGTGGGTTGCCGCGACGGCGGCGGCGAGCGGCGCAGCGAGTTCCGGCATGGTGGCCGCGATCATCACACTCATCGGGTCTTCGCCAGCCGGGATGACGGGCACCGGCGGCACCGTCAGCACTGCGGAGGTCCAGGTCAGCGAGGGCGTGTCTACGCGCAACGGTGGTGGATTGCCCACTCGACCACCTTCCATGCTGCCAACTGAACCGCCTCCAGCTGCCTCGATCTAGGCATACGCGAATCCGAGGTTACCGAATCTCCAAACGCTCGTCCTGCACCAGTTTCACGCCGAAACCTCGACCCAACAGGTCGCGAGAGTGAAGTCGTGGCTGTGAATCGGCCCGAGATCACGACCCTGATTGATATTTCGCGCACGGGCCAGCTGTCTGGACGTGATACCTGTCGGAGTCCGGCGCCAAACTGGCCGGATGCTGGACCTGATGCTGCCGCTGCAATGTGGCGGCTGCGGAAGCCCCCGCACCCGCTGGTGCCTGGCATGTGAAAGGGAGCTGACGGTCAGGGCCGACCGGCCGCATCTGGTGACTCCGCGGCTGGATCCTGGTGTCCCGGTGCTGTCGCTCGGTCGCTACGCGGGCGCCCGCCGAAATGCGATCGTCGCGGTGAAGGAGCGCGGCCGGGCCGACCTGATAGTCCCGCTGGCCACGGCCCTGCGACACGGCGTCGAAAACCTGCTCACCTGGGGCATCCTCGATATTCCGCTGGCCATTGTGCCTGCCCCCACCCGCCGGTCGGCGGCCAGGCGCCGCGGCGGCGACCCCGTCACCCGCACGGCCCAAGCCGCGGTCGCGACACACCCCGGGCTGGCCGTCGTCCAATCGCTGCGCCTCAAAACATTCACCCGCGACTCGGTCGGGCTCTCCAGCGCCGACCGGCAGCGCAACATCGTCGGCCGCATCCGGGTAGTCAACCCCGTCACCGGTCCCGCCGTGGTCGTCGACGACGTGGTCACCACCGGGGCCACCGCCACGGAATCTGTCAGGGTTCTGCAAGCCTGCGGCGCCGAGGTCGTCGCGGTACTCGCGCTGGCACATGCGTGAGCTCAGCTGCCCGATTACCCGCGCATCAATCACACGTGAAGTGTTGAAAACAGTCTGCGGATTTAGTGGCACGACACGGTGAACACCGACTACCGTCGGCACCAACCAACCGTGAACAGATCACGGCGGCGCTCACCGAAGTGAGACGCCGGATATCGCGTCCAGCGGTAGGAGGTGAGTAGTCGACACCTTGCGCCGGCGAGTGGTGCGACCAAGATGCCCCGTCGGCGCGATTTCCTTTATGAAACCGGGCACGCGCAGGTGTGCGAACGCGAAAGAGAATCGAGTTGCCAAGTATGTCAATTAATTCCGCGGACACAGACAGCACGATGGTGGTGGACGACAGCAATACGGCCGAGTCGCCTGACGCAAACCACGCCGAGGTGGTGGTCAAGGGGCGCAACGTCGAGGTTCCCGACCACTTCCGTAACTACGTCGCCGAGAAGCTGGCCCGCCTGGAACGATTCGACCGCACCATCTACCTGTTCGACGTTGAGTTGGATCACGAGAAGAACCGACGCCAGCGCAAGAACTGCCAGCACGTGGAGATCACCGCACGCGGACGCGGACCCGTGGTCCGTGGCGAAGCCTGCGCCGACAGCTTCTATGCCGCGCTGGAGTCCGCCGCCGGCAAACTGGAGAGTCGGCTGCGCAAGAGCAAGGACCGTCGCAAGATCCACTACGGCGACAAAACACCGCTGTCGCTGCACGAAGCCACCTCGCTGGAGCATCTGGCGGACGCCTTCACCCCGCCAGCACAGGAACCCGCGCAAACCGACGGTCAGGCCGTCGATGACCACGAGCCGGGACGGATCGTGCGCACCAAGGAACACCCGGCAATCCCGATGACGGTCGACGATGCGCTCTATGAAATGGAGCTCGTCGGCCACGACTTCTTCCTGTTCCACGACAAGGACAGCGATAAGCCCTGCGTGGTCTACCGGCGTCACGCCTACGACTACGGGATGATCCGGCTGGCCTGAGACCGAATCCGGCGCGCAAAAGCACCGGCGGCGTCGCCAAACGCGCCGGATTCACCTGAGGTACGGCGCACCCGACGCGCTCGACCAGCGATTTCGGTGCGTCGCCTACGATGGTGTCCGTCTCACTCGTGACGAGTGCCATAAACGCAACCAGGAAAACCGAGGAACACCCGTGCTGTCGAAGTTGCTCCGTCTCGGCGAAGGCCGCATGGTCAAGCGCCTCAAGGGGGTGGCTGACTACGTCAACACCCTGTCCGATGACATCGAGAAACTCTCCGATGCCGAACTACGCGCCAAGACCGACGAGTTCAAGGACCGGCTCACCGCCGGTGAAGACCTCGACGACCTGCTGCCCGAGGCATTCGCAGTGGCCCGCGAGGCGGCCTGGCGGGTACTGAACCAGCGCCACTTCGACGTGCAGGTGATGGGCGGTGCGGCGCTGCACTTCGGCAACGTCGCCGAGATGAAGACCGGTGAGGGCAAGAC
>JAGQTR010000238.1 GCA_020438915.1 Mycobacterium sp. | reverse complement strand
CCTGGCACCAACGGCAGCCAGTTCTTCCTGGTGTTTCAGGACTCGCTGCTGCCACCGAACTACACGGTGTTCGGCACCATCGACGAAACCGGCCTGGCCACGCTGGACAAGATCGCCGCCGAAGGCACCGTCGACGGTGGGCCCGATGGCGCGCCGAAGCTCGACGTCAATGTGAAGTCGATCGCGCTGGACTGATCTGAAGCCCCGACGAGCAGCTCAGGCCGCCGAGGTGACGCGATAGACGTCGTAGACCCCTTCGACGTTGCGCACCACGTTGAGCACATGACCGAGGTGTTTGGGGTCACCCATCTCGAAGGTGAAACGGCTGATCGCCACCCGATCGTTGGAGGTCGTCACCGACGCCGACAGGATGTTGACCTTCTCGTCCGCTAACACTCGGGTGACGTCGGATAACAGCCGGTGCCGGTCCAATGCCTCCACCTGGATCGCCACCAGGAACACCGAGGACGGCGAAGGCGCCCATTGCACGTCGATGATCCGCTCCGACTGTTGCTTCAGCGATTCGGCGTTCGTGCAGTCCGTGCGATGCACACTGACTCCCCCACCACGGGTGACGAACCCCATTATGGTGTCGCCCGGCACGGGGGTGCAGCACTTGGCCAGCTTCGTCAGCACACCCGGGGCCCCGGGTACCGCGACGCCGACGTCCTCGTTGCTGCGCTGGCGCATCGGCATGGTCGCCGGTGTCGACCGTTCGGCCAGCTCGTCGGCGGCCTCGTCGTCACCGCCGAGCTGCGCGACGAGTCGCTGCACCACGTGACGGGCCGACACGTGCCCCTCGCCGACCGCGGTGTACAGCGCCGAAACATCGAGGTAGTGCAGTTCCCGCGCCAATGCTCCCATGGACTCGCCGGTCATCAAGCGTTGCAACGGAAGTCCACCGCGTCGCACTTCGCGAGCTATCGCGTCTTTACCCGCCTCCAACGCTTCCTCGCGCCGCTCCTTGGCGAACCATTGCCGGATCTTGGCCTTCGCCCGCGGGGACACCACGAACGTCTGCCAATCCCGCGACGGCCCGGCGTTGAGCGCTTTGGAGGTGAATATCTCTACCAGTTCACCATTTTCGAGCGTGCGTTCCAGCGCCACCAGCCGGCCGTTCACCCGGGCTCCGATGCAGCGATGACCGACTTCGGTGTGCACCGCATAGGCGAAATCCACCGGGGTGGATCCAGCGGGCAGCGTGATCACGTCCCCTTTGGGTGTGAAGACGAAGATCTCCTGCACCGCCAGGTCGTAGCGCAGCGACTCAAGGAACTCGCCGGGGTCGGCGGCCTCCCGTTGCCAGTCCAGGAGTTGGCGCATCCAGGCCATGTCGTCGATCTCGGTGGCGGTGTGTGCAGTGGGTAAAGCGTTGCGGCCCTTGACTTCTTTGTAGCGCCAGTGCGCCGCAATGCCGTATTCGGCGGTGCGGTGCATGTCGCGGGTGCGGATCTGCACCTCCAGCGGTTTGCCCTCCGGTCCGACGACTGTGGTGTGCAGCGACTGATACACCCCGTAGCGCGGCTGAGCGATGTAGTCCTTGAAGCGGCCGGCCATCGGCTGCCACAGCGAGTGCACGACACCCACTGCCGCATAGCAATCCCTGATCTCGTCGCACAGGATCCGCACACCCACCAGATCGTGGATATCGTCGAAGTCGCGGCCCTTGAAGATCATTTTCTGGTAGATCGACCAGTAGTGTTTGGGCCTGCCTTCGACGGTGGCGCTGATCTTCGACTTGGTCAACGTGTTGACGATCTCGGCACGCACCTTCGCAAGGTAGGTGTCCCGCGATGGCGCGCGATCGGCCACCAGCCGTACGATCTCCTCGTACTTCTTCGGATGCAGAATCGCGAACGAAAGATCTTCCAATTCCCACTTGACCGTCGCCATACCCAGTCGATGAGCAAGCGGCGCAATCACTTCCAGTGTCTCGCGGGCTTTTCGCGCCTGCTTCTCCGGGGGCAGGAAGCGCATCGTGCGCATGTTGTGCAGCCGGTCGGCGACCTTGATCACCAGCACCCGCGGATCACGCGCCATGGCGATGATCATCTTGCGGATGGTCTCGCCCTCGGCCGCGGTGCCCAGCGCCACCTTGTCGAGCTTGGTGACGCCGTCGACGAGATGGCCGACCTCGGTACCGAAGTCCTCGGTGAGAGCCTCCAGCGTGTAGCCGGTGTCCTCCACGGTGTCGTGCAACAGCGCGGCGATCAGCGTGGTGGTGTCCATCTCGAGCTCGGCCAGGATGTTGGCGACCGCCA
>JAGQTR010000237.1 GCA_020438915.1 Mycobacterium sp. | reverse complement strand
TCAAGCGCCGCAGTGTTTCCGGGTCGTGACGGCCGACCGGATACAACACATCGGCACCCGCCTCGGCGGCCTCTTCGAGGCGCGCGATCGCCCGGTCGACGCGGTCGGCTTCATCTCCGTCCTTTCGCAGGAACAGGTCGGTACGGGCGTTGACCACCACGTGCACATCGAAGGCGTCGGCTGCGCCACGCAACTGGCCGACCAGCTCGGCATGTTCGCCGGCCGACCGCAGCCGGCCACCGTCACTGTGCACGGTGTCCTCGATATTGAGTCCCACCGCGCCGGCCGACAGCAGGCCTTCGATCAGGCGCACGGGTGTCTGCGCATATCCGGACTCGATATCCACCGAGACCGGCACCTCGACGGCCGCGGTGATCTGGGTGACGCGTGCGAGTAGCTCCTCGAACGTCATGCCCTCGTGGTCGGACTTACCGATCGAATCAGCCACCGGATGACTGCCGACCGTCAGCGCGGCGAACCCGGCGTCCACCGCCAGTCGCGCGGACCAGGCATCCCACACTGTCGGCAAGATCACCGGATCACCGGGTCGGTGCAGGGCCAGCAGCGCCTCGGCACGAGCCTTCAGTTCATCGGACATGGGCTTCCTCCACTCATCAACGTGACCTGTCTCACCCATCGCTTCGGTGTTGTGACTAGCATCGATTGCGTACGGTGATGCGTGACACCCTTCAGCCCAAGGAGGTCAATTGTCCAGGACCACCGAGCTCGCCGAGCTTCACGAATTGATAGGAAGCCTACGGCGCTGTGTGACGTCGCTGGCGTCGCGATACGGCGACAGCCCGGCCACCCGTCGCATCGTCAACGACGCCGAACGAATCTTCAATGACATCGATCGGCTCGACATCGATGCCGAAGAACTCGAACTTGCCCGCGGAGTCAGCGGGCACCACCATGTTGGCGAGCGCATCGCGATTCCGGACACCCAGTACGATACGGATTTCTGGCGCGGCGTAGACGACGAAGGTCTGGGCGGAACGCGATGAGCACCGCGTGCCCGTGAACAACGGGGCGCGAACCGGGGGCTATAACAACATAGAAAGGCAACTGTGAGCGCACCTACCGCCGACCGCAAAGCGACCGGCGTTTTTTCGCCTGGCCGCGCGCAGATTGCGCAGCGCACCCTGCGCACCGACAACTGGCTGAAGTCGCCCATCATCATCGACCTGGGGTTCGCCGCGTTCGTCATCTACGCGACGGTGCGTGCATTCCTGCAGAACAATTACTTCGTCGCCGAGTACCACTACCTGACGCCGTTCTACTCCCCGTGCGTGGTCAAGTGGAACGAGGCCACGCAGTCCGGTTGCATTCCTGAGGCCAGCCACTTCGGACAGTTCCTCCCCGACGTGTGGTGGCTGCCGTACGCGGCGTTGTCGCTGCCGTTCCTGCTGCTGTTCCGGCTGACCTGTTACTACTACCGCGGCGCCTACTACCGGACCGTGTGGCAGTCCCCGACCGCCTGCGCGGTGGCCGAACCGCACGCAAAGTACACCGGCGAGACCCGTTTCCCGCTGATCATCCAGAACACCCACCGGTACTTCTTCTACATCGCCGCGATCATCTCGGTGATCAACACCTACGACGCGATCAAAGCCTTCCATTCCCCATCGGGCTTCGGCTTCGGTTTGGGCAACGTGATCCTCGTGGGCAACGTCGTGATGCTCTGGGTCTACACAGTGTCCTGTCACTCCTGCAGGCACGTCGCGGGCGGCCGGCTCAAGCATTTCTCCAAACACCCCATCCGCTACTGGATGTGGACGCAGATCAGCAGGCTCAACGTGCGGCACAAGCAGTACGCCTGGATCACCCTGGGAACCCTGATGCTGACCGACTTCTACATCATGCTGGTGGCCAGCGGCACCATTTCCGACCTGAGATTCATTGGCTGAATCAGCTTGGCTGACAGCGTAATTCACACACTAGCGAGGTTTACATAGATGACTGACCTGGAACGGCACTCTTACGACGTGGTCGTCATCGGTGCCGGAGGGGCCGGACTTCGAGCGGTGATCGAGGCCCGCGAACGCGGCCTGCGCGTCGCGGTAGTGACCAAGTCGCTGTTCGGCAAGGCGCACACCGTGATGGCCGAAGGTGGCTGCGCGGCGGCGATGCGCAACGTCAACACCAAGGACTCCTGGCAGGTGCACTTCGGTGACACCATGCGCGGCGGTAAGTTCCTGAACAACTGGCGGATGGCCGAACTGCACGCCCAGGAAGCCCCCGACCGGGTTTGGGAGCTGGAGACCTATGGTGCGCTGTTCGACCGCACCAAAGAAGGCAAGATCAGCCAGCGCAACTTCGGCGGACACACCTATCCGCGCCTCGCGCACGTCGGCGACCGCACCGGGCTGGAGATCATCCGGACCCTGCAGCAGAAGATCGTCTCGCTGCAGCAGGACGACAAAAAGGAATTCGGCGACTACGAGGCTCGGATCAAGATTTTCCACGAGTGCTCGATCACCGACCTGATCCTGGACGAAACCGGCGGCGAAAAGCGGGTGGCCGGGGCGTTCGGCTACTGGCGCGAAACCGGCAATTTCATTCTCTTCGAGGCACCCGCGGTGGTGCTGGCGACCGGCGGCATCGGCAAGTCGTTCAAGGTGTCGTCGAACTCCTGGGAGTACACCGGCGACGGGCACGCGCTCGCGATGCGGGCAGGCGCGGGCCTGATCAACATGGAGTTTATCCAGTTCCACCCGACCGGCATGGTCTGGCCGC
>JAGQTR010000236.1 GCA_020438915.1 Mycobacterium sp. | reverse complement strand
GCACCCGGTTCGGCGCCTGGCTGGGACGCCCGATGACATCGTTTCACCTGATCATCGCCGTTGCCGCGCTGCTGACCACGATGGGCCTGACCATGGTGCTGTCGGCGTCCGGCGTGTACTCCTATGACCAGGACGGCTCACCCTGGTCGGTCTTTGGCAAGCAGTTGCTGTGGACGGTCATCGGCCTGTTCGCGTTCTACACCGCGCTGAGGATGAAGGTGCAGGTGATGCGCAAGCTCGCCTTCACGGGGTTCGCGTTCAGCATCGTCCTGCTCATCATGGTGCTGATCCCGGGCATCGGGAAGGTGGCCAACGGATCTCGCGGCTGGTTCGTGGTGGCAGGTTTCTCGATGCAGCCCTCCGAGCTGGCCAAGATCGCCCTTGCGGTGTGGGGCGCGCATCTGCTGGCCGCCCGGCGTATGGAGCGGGCATCGCTGCGCGAAATGCTTATTCCGCTGGTGCCGGCGGCGGTGATCGCGCTGGCTCTGGTCGTCGCACAGCCCGACCTGGGGCAGACGATGTCGATGGGTGTGATCCTGCTTGGTCTGCTGTGGTACGCCGGGCTACCGCTGCGGGTGTTCCTGAGCTCGCTGGGAGCGGTGATCGCCTCGGGGGCGGTGCTGGCGGTGTCCGAAGGCTACCGGTCCGATCGCGTGCAATCCTGGCTCAATCCCGGTGCCGACGGGCAGGGTGCCGGGTATCAGGCGCGCCAGGCGAGGTTTGCGCTGGCCAACGGTGGCGTCTTCGGCGACGGGCTGGGCCAGGGAACGGCGAAGTGGAACTACCTGCCCAACGCCCACAACGACTTCATCTTCGCGATCATCGGCGAGGAGCTGGGATTTATCGGTGCCGCCGGGCTGTTGTGCCTGTTCGGCCTGTTCGCCTATACCGGTATGCGGATCGCGCGTAGGTCGGCCGACCCGTTCCTGCGGTTGCTCACCGCCACCGCCACGCTGTGGATCCTGAGTCAGGTGTTCATCAACGTCGGATACGTGGTGGGGTTGCTGCCGGTGACGGGCTTGCAGTTGCCGCTGATCTCCGCCGGTGGCACTTCGACGGCGACGACGCTGCTGATGATCGGCATCATGGCCAATGCCGCGCGGCACGAACCCGAAGCGGTGGCGGCCTTGCGGGCCGGCCGCGATGACCGGGTCAACCGGCTGCTGCGGCTGCCGCTACCGGCACCGTATGTGCCGACCCGCACCGAGGCGCTGCGCGACCGGCTGCGGTCGCGTTCTGCCCGCCGCCCGGCCGAGGCCGACCAGAACAGGGCCAAGAAGCGGACCCGGCAACCACGCGTGGCGGATCGACCGGTGCGCAGGTCGGCGAACGCCGGCGGCAAGCAGCCGATTTCGGTCGGCAGGTCTCCGGTCGGATATGGTGCTGGCCAGCGCAAGAAGGGCCGGCGGGCTCGCACACTGGAAGGTCAGCGTTACGGGTGAGGGCGATCTCTGTGGTTCTCGCCGGCGGCGGTACGGCGGGCCACGTCGAACCGGCGATGGCGGTCGCCGACGCCCTGACCGTGCTCGATCCCGGCGTGCGCATCACCGCGCTGGGGACCCGTCGCGGGCTGGAGACCCGACTGGTCCCCGAACGCGGATACCACCTTGAGCTGATCACCCCGGTACCGCTGCCGCGTAAGCCGTCTGCCGGCCTCGTCCGGTTGCCTGGGCAGGTGCGGCTCGCGGTCAGACAGACCCGGGCCATCCTCGATGCGGTCCACGCCGACGTCGTCATCGGGTTCGGCGGCTACGTGGCCCTGCCCGCCTATCTCGCCGCCCGCAGCGTGCGCCGCGACAGGCGGGTACCGGTTGTCGTTCACGAGGCGAACGCCAGCGCAGGCTGGGCCAACAGGGTCGGGGCGAGGTCAGCCACGCGGGTCCTCGCGGCGGTACCCGATCCCGGCCTGGGGCGGGTCGAGGTCGTGGGGGTTCCGGTGCGGGAGTCGATCACCTCGCTGGACCGGATGGCCCTGCGCGCCGAGGCGCGCGCTCATTTCGGATTCGCCGACGACGCCCGGGTGTTATTGGTTTTCGGTGGCTCGCAGGGCGCTCAATCCCTGAACAGGGCCGTGTCCGGTGCTGCGGAAAGCCTTGCCAGGAACGGTATTTCGGTGCTTCACGCCCATGGGCCCAAGAACGCACTCGAGCTGGGCGTCCCGATCGCCGGGGGTCCGCCCTACGTCGCGGTACCGTATCTGGACCAGATGGCATTGGCGTATGCGGCGGCTGACCTGGCGATCTGCCGATCCGGGGCGATGACGGTGGCCGAGGTGACGGCGGTCGGGCTTCCGGCGGTCTATGTGCCGCTTCCGATCGGCAACGGTGAACAGCGTCTCAATGCCCTGCCCGTCGTCAACGCAGGTGGTGGGATGATCGTCGACGACCGGGAGCTCACGGCGGGGTTGGTCGCTGACGCGGTGACCGCACTGCTCAACGACGAGGTCAAGCTGGCGGCGATGACGGCCGCGGCCGCTCTGGCGGGGCACCGCGACGCCGCGCGGCGGGTGGCCGGAGTGGCGCTCGACGTCGCACGGACGGCACGAGAAAGCCGGCAGCCATGAACGCGGGTACCGATGACACCGACCTGCCCGTTGAACTGCAGCGGGTGCACATGGTGGGGATCGGTGGGGCCGGGATGTCGGGTATCGCGCGAATCCTGCTGGACCGCGGCGGGATGGTGTCGGGATCGGATGCCAAGGAATCGCGGGGGGTGATCGCCCTGCGGGCCCGCGGCGCGGTGGTCCGCATCGGCCACGACGCGTCGTCGCTGGACATGCTGCCGGGCGGTCCGACTGCGGTGGTCACCACGCACGCGGCGATCCCGAAAACCAATCCCGAACTCGTGGAGGCGCGCCGGCGTGGCATTCCGGTGATCCTGCGACCGGCGGTGTTGGCGAAACTGATGGCCGGGCATCCGACGCTGATGGTCACCGGTACGCACGGTAAAACCACAACCACCTCGATGCTGATTGTGGCATTGCAGCACAGCGGATTCGACCCGTCGTTCGCTGTGGGGGGCGATCTCGGAGAAGCGGGCACCAACGCCCATCACGGCAGCGGATCGCGTTTTGTCGCTGAGGCAGACGAGAGCGACGGATCGCTGCTGGAATATCAGCCCGATGTCGTCGTCGTCACCAATATCGAGGCGGATCACCTGGATTTCTTCGGCAGCGTCGAGGCCTACATCGCGGTGTTCGATCAGTTCGTCGAGCGCATCAAACCCGCTGGCGCACTGGTGGTCTGCGCCGATGACCCGGGTGCGCTGGCGTTGGGCGAACGCAGCGAGAGGCGTGGAATCCGAGTACTGCGCTACGGAAGTGGCCGGCACCTGGACGCCACGCTGGCGGACTGGACGCAGCAGGGGACTGGCGCGGCGGCGCGGATCGTGTTGCGCAGCGAGGGCCGGCCGCGGGCGATGCGGCTTTCGGTGCCGGGTCGCCACATGGCCCTCAACGCGCTCGGGGCACTGCTGGCGGCCATCGAGGCCGGTGCTGCGCCCGATGTCGTGCTCGACGGACTGGCCGGGTTCGAGGGGGTGCGCCGCCGCTTCGAGTTGGTCGGGGAGGCGGGCGGTGTCCGTGTCTTCGATGACTACGCCCACCATCCGACTGAAGTTGCGGC
>JAGQTR010000013.1 GCA_020438915.1 Mycobacterium sp. | reverse complement strand
GAGGCGTACTGGCGCAGCCGCCGCTTCCCTATCGAGGACTACCAGTTCGCTCCCTAACTACCAGACAGGGTTCCTTCCCAGAAGAGAAGGCGCGCGCGGAATCCGGGATGGCTCGCGCGGTCCAGCACCTTGAGTCCGGCGTTGGTGAGTGCCGGGACACCGACCAGTTTGTGGAAGAACCGGCCGCGGCGGTACTCCCGGCCCCAGGTCGCCTCGATGATCTGGCCGTAGTTGGTGAAGTCGTCGGGCCCATTGTTGGCCAGGGCTGCGACCGCGCTCTCGCCGGCCGCCATTCCGGACTGCAAGGCCTTGGAGATGCCTGCACCCGAGACTGGCCGCGCCGCCCCCAGCGCGTCGCCGGCGAACAGCACGGCGGGACGCCACGGCGGCCACACATTGAATCCCATTGGTAACCGCCAGCCCTGCAACGCTTTTGACTCCTGCAGCTCGGCCACCGAGGGAAGTTCCCATTCGGGTGGCAGGGTGGCCATGAACTCGCCCAGGAGCTGAGCGGAATTGATCTGGCGCCAGTTCTTATAGCTGTTGATGTAACCCAGCCCGACGTTGACACGGCCATCACCGACCGGGAACACCCAGCCGTAGCCGGGTAACTGGTCGCCTCCGAACGCCAGCTTCAGATAGATATCGAGGCTGTCGGAGTCCGGGCGGTTCGCCGGCATCTCGGCGCGGATCGCAAGCGCGGTGTAACTGGTGTGCGGAGAGTTCAGTTTGAGTCCCTGCTTGACCGGCGAGTAGGTGCCGTCGGCGGCGATCACCGCATCCGCCAGAACCTTCTCACCGCTCTTGAGGTTGACCCCGGTCACCCGGCCGTCGTCGTCGACGAGCGGGCCGACGACTTCGGCGGATTGGCGCACCTCCGCGCCCGCGGACTCGGCGTGTTTGAGCAGCAGCGTATCGAGATCGCGACGAGATACGCCGTGCCCGTGGTCGGGCATACCAGGCCGGCGCGGAAAGGACAGCTCCCACTGGGTCGGGCTGAATATCGTCGCCCGGTTGAGACGGTGGAACTTGTCGATTTCGTCGGCCAGGCCCATTTTCTGAAGAAAGCTGACAGCCCGCGGGGTCAAGCCATCGCCACAGGGTTTGTCGCGTGGGAATTCGGCCTTGTCGAGCACGACCACTCGGGCCCCGGTCTTGACGGCCTGCCATGCCGCTGCTGAGCCCGCGGGCCCACCGCCCGCAATCGCGACGTCGTATCGCTGCTTCATTCGGATGTCCTCTTCTCGGCAATTCAGCCGTCACCGGATTTGCTGGCTCGGCTATGCCCAGAGTGCGCGCGGCCCACCGGCTCTGGCTACCTTTTGGCAGGCCGCCGGGGAAAATGCCATTCTTTGTTCATGATTGCGTCGACAACGGACCACTTCTCCGGAATTCGCCCGTGCTGACCTAGAGGTCAGTTGTCGTTGCTGAGCTCGGCGTTCACCACGTCATCGACGTCCTTGGTCAGCGCCGGTTCAAGCGCGACGCTCGGTGATTGCCGATTACCCTGGTGCGCTGGCGGCGGTGGGTCGGTGGACCGCAAATGCACCACCGCGCCCACAGCCCGGCGCAGCCCGGGCGGTCCCTCGACACGAAGGAACTTGCCGATCCGTCCGGCACGGTAGCGCAACGGCGAGCCGAGGAACTCACCGAGAACCACACCGCTGCCCAGGGCAAGGGCGACCGCACCCGCGGCGATCATTTGTCTCAGACCGTCCTCGAACTCCTCGGCAACCGCCAGGTAGAACACCGCCCGAAAAACCGCGAGACCGGGCAGCATCGGCATGATGCCGGCCGTGGCCGTTACCAACGCCGGCGCCTTTCGACGGATCGAGATCAGCGTCGCGAGAACACCGACACCGACCGCGGCCACCCCGGTCGCGGCCACCTGCCCGAACCCCGCCGTCGCCAGACCAATCAGCACCAGTTCGGCGAGTCCGGCCGTGACACCGGCGATAGCCACCGAACGCAGCGGGGCATAACTGGCCACGGTGATGCACGCTCCCGCGAGCGCGGCACCCATCACCGCGAGCGAAATCGTCAGCGGCTGGTTGGGGATGATGAACGTCTCGGTGGCGTCGACGTGCAGTTCGATCGTGACGCCCATGATCTCGGCGATCTGAAGGCCGGCCAGGATGCCGACGACGATTCCGGCGGTCAGGAACACCGCCTCACCGAGCCTGGTGACGGCGGTGATCATGTATCCGGTCACGGCATCCTGCATCGCACCGACCAACGTCATACCCGAAAGCAGCATCACGATTCCGGTGGCCACCAGCGCAGTAGGTCCCTGTCCTGCGAAGTAGTACGCCGCGACCGCAACCAGGGTCGCAATCGTCGCGCCGACCACGTTCTGGAAGAAGAACGGAGTCCCGATGCGGTTGAGCAGCCGGCCCGTACGATCGATCGTCGCTGCGGTGACCGCGGCCAGAACACAGGTCAGCCAGTTGCCACCGAGCAGCATCGCGATACCGAGAGCGAAGCCTGCCCACCCGGCGGTCGCAACCCAGCGTGCATACGGGTGCGGCCGCTCGGTCAACACGTCCATCGCCTCGTGAGCCTCGTCGACGGTGACCCCGCCGGACGTTATCCGCTGAACCAACCGGTCGAGTTCGGCCACCCGAGTGTAGTCCGTCGCGCGGGCCTGCACGGACCGCACGATGGTGATGGGTGGGCGGTCGGCAGTGGGCAGCGCCGAGACGAAGACCGTGGTGACGAAGATGTCGACGACACAGTCGTTGAGGCAGTAGGCCTGTGCCACATCTTCGGCGGTGGCCGCAATGTCAGCGCTGCCTGCCCCGGAGGACAACATCACTTCGGCGAGCCGGATCGTCAGATCGAGCACCTTGCGGGTATGGACGTCGTCCATTTCGTTCCGGGTACGACTGCGCTGGCCGGCAAGGGGAGCCGGATCGCGTCGACCGCGAAAAGCATTCTGAAGCCCACGGCCGAAGCGAGCCGCGCCGTCGGATGTATCTCGCGCCATTGCCCAGCAGGATACTGAGCCTGGGTCTAGATCGCCGCCTTCAGGTCGTCGACCTTGTTGGTCTGCTCCCACGGCAGGTCAATGTCGGTGCGTCCGAAGTGACCGTAGGCCGCGGTGGGCGCATAGATGGGGCGCAGCAGGTCGAGGTCCCGGATTATGGCACCCGGGCGTAGATCGAACACCTCACCGATGGCCTTCTCGATCTTGAGAGGGTCGACGGTCTCCGAGCCGAAAGTCTCGACGAACAGACCAACCGGGGCCGCCTTGCCGATCGCATAGGCGACCTGAACCTCGACGCGCTGCGCGAGGCCGGCAGCGACGACGTTCTTGGC